>CBDUNQ010000447.1:0-2635 GCA_965368625.1 uncultured Gammaproteobacteria bacterium | reverse complement strand
GTCGAGTCCGGAAGCCATTCGCAAGGCCCTTACCGAGGCGGTTGGTGGTTCCTCCCGGTAGTGGGTACTGGCTCCCCTCGTCCGTAATATCATTAAAACCCCGGATCATTTCCGGGGTTTTTTTTACCCCTTTACTGCGTAACGCCTGCCCTGGGACCGGCTGATCTGCGGCACGGCCGCTCCCCATGGGCAGGCTTGTCCGGTTCATGGCGTAGGCGTCGGACACGCCGGGTTTTTTCCGTAAAAAAGTCCCCTAAAGACCCGCTTGGGTGCGGCCGCTATCTTGTCAGGAAGTGAAGCGCTGTCATTTTGTTGACGGGGTATTTCCGTCAACGGGTGCACGGTCCATCGAGATTCAAGGCTTACTGATATGGGGGCAAGCCGGTGATAAAAAAGAAATTGATTATATTCCTGCTCAGTACGGCAGTGGTGCTGTCCGGTTTGGTGGTTGCCGCCCTGTCCATGGGTGAGGAAGGGTCTGCTATCTGGGCTGGTCTGGGCATTGTCTTCGGGTTGCTCGGAGGTGGCTTGATCGCCCGCGCCGCAAGTGTACCGGGTGCCGCATTGCTGGATACCCTGGAAGCCTATGTTGCCGGCGATTATCTTGGGCATGTGGAGGTTGTTGGGGGTGGGGCCCAGAAACGCTTGCATGCCCTGGTGAATGAATTGGGTGAAAGCCTGCGGGCGCGTCAGCAGATGTTTACCGAGTTGGCTGATCTGGCGGATAGCGCAGCTACCAACCTGAGTGTATGTGCGCAGCGGACGGCACAGGACCGCTCCCATGATGACATGGCTGATAACGTGAATGCCGCCATGGAAGAGCTGAGTCAAACCGTTACCGAGGTGGCACGCAGTGCGGCCGCAGCGGCGGCCGCGGCGCAGCAGGCGGATCAGGGTGCCGATAGTGGCAAGGTGACCATGACCGAAGCCATCGGCGCCATGGATGCCACTACCAGTGAATTGAACCGCGCCAAGGCAGCACTCACCAGCCTCACAGCCGATAGCGAAAATATCGGTGGTGTACTGGAAGTGATTCGCGGCATTGCCGAGCAAACCAATATGCTGGCCTTGAATGCCGCCATCGAAGCGGCGCGTGCCGGTGATCAGGGTCGTGGTTTTGCCGTGGTGGCCGATGAAGTGCGCACCCTGGCCAGCCGTACCCAGCAATCCACGGAAGAAATCCAAAAAATGATCGAGCGTCTGCAGACAGGTGCCCACAAAGTGGTGGATGTCGTGGATGAAGGTGTCAAGCAGGCGGCGGTGTGCGAGGAATTGATTGAAACGGCTTGTATTTCCTTTGCGGAAATTGCCGGAGAGGTTGCTACCATTGATCAGATGGGTGCTGAAATTCAGCAGGCCACGGAACAGCAGACGGCTTCGGTGCAAACCATTCAGCAAACGGTTGCCTCCAGTCTTGCCCAGGGATCCGATGAATGTGGTGCGGATCGCACCCTGGAAATCGCTTCCAATCTGCATCAGGTGGCTGAGCGCTTACGGGGTCTGACCTGAGATTGTTTATCGGAGTCTGCGCTATGGATGGCATCTCTTGTTTGCAAATGCCTACATAAACCGGTCTCCTTGCCGTTGAACTGTTTGTGACACCGTGTGGTGCAGTGTACACAGATGAATGAGAAGGGTCATGGTGACGCTTCGTAAAAGTTAGGGTGGGTTATGAAACCAAGTATTCTGCGGAACCTGATGTTGGCATCCCTGGGTTTCGGTCTGTTAATGGGCGCGGTATTCCCCTTGTACGCCGATCTCTTCGTGGAATGGAAGGAAGGCATGTTTGGCTGGTTTGTGGCCGGTGCCCTGGTGGCGGGAGCGATTCTGGGTGCGGTGAATTACTGGCTGGTCAATGTGATTCTTCTGCGCAAATTGCGGCGTATCTCCGAGGTGGCCACGGCCATCAGTAATCATGATATTTCCCATCACTGTTCCATGGTGAGTAATGACCTGATTGGCGAAATCGTCAACAGCTTCAATTCCATGGCGGAAAATCTGCGCTCCATGATGGGGCAGATCAGCGGGGCCACCACCCAGCTGGCCTCGGCTGCGGAAGAAATGTCCGCCATCACCGATGAAGCCAATCGCGGCGTGCTCAAGCAGCAGGGCGATGTGGAACAGGTGGCCATGGCCATGAGTGAAATGACTTCTTCGGTTCAGGATGTGGCGCGCAGTGCGGCGGTAGCGGCAGAGTCCGCCCGGGAAGCCGATGCCGAAGCCAAGGCGGGCGCCCTGGTGGCGACGGAAGCCATTGGTGGGATCGACACCCTGGTGGGTGAAGTGGAAAAGGCAGCCAAGGTGATCCAGAAGCTGGAGCACGAAACCGAAAATATCGGAATGGTGCTGGACGTGATTCGTGGCAGTGCGGAGCAAACCAATTTGCTGGCACTCAATGCCGCCATCGAGGCGGCCCGGGCCGGTGAGCAGGGCCGTGGCTTTGCCGTGGTGGCCGATGAAGTCCGCACCCTGGCCAGCCGTACCCAGAAATCCACACAGGAAATTCAGCAGATGATCGAGCGCCTGCAGGTGGGTGCCGTGGATGCTGTGAAGGTCATGGAGGGGGCTCGCTCCCAGGCACAAAACAGTGTTGAGCAGGTGGAAAAGGCAGCCGAGTCACTGGCCACCATCGCCG
>CBDUNQ010000446.1:0-2638 GCA_965368625.1 uncultured Gammaproteobacteria bacterium | reverse complement strand
CGGGCATGGAAACCCGCAACCTTACCCTGGACTGGTATCCCGTGGGCACCGGCCCCTATATGCTCACCATCAATAACCCCAACCGGCAAATGGTGCTGGAGCACAACCCTCACTTCCGTGGCGAAGTATTTCCTTCAGAAGGGGAAGAGGGGGACCGTGCGCGCGGTTACCTGGAAGACGCGGGTAAGACCATACCCTTTATCGACAAGGCGGTATACAGCCTGGAAAAGGAAACCATTCCCTACTGGAACAAGTTCCTGCAGGGATATTACGATGCCTCCGGCATCAGTTCGGACAGCTTTGATCAAGCCATACAGGTGGGTGCCGGCGGCGATGTGGCACTGACCGAAGAAATGGAAGCCATGGGTATTGGTTTGCAGACCACCGTATCGGCTTCCATTTTTTACATGGGCTTCAATATGCTGGATCCCGTGGTGGGGGGTGATTCAGAGCGTGCACGGTTGTTGCGGCGGGCCATTTCCATCGCCGTGGACTATGAAGAATATATCTCCATTTTCTCCAATGGTCGGGGTATTCCCGCCCAGAGTCCCCTGGCGCCGGGAATCTTCGGTTATCGGGATGGAGAAGCGGGAATCAATCCCCATGTATACGACTGGACTCCTCGTGGCCCGAAGCGCAAACCGCTGGAAGCCGCTAAAACCCTGTTGGTGCAGGCGGGTTATCCCAATGGTCGTGATGCGGAAACGGGCAAGCCTCTGGTACTGTATTTCGATACCACCGGAAGCGGCCCGGATGACAAGGCGGTACTGGATTGGTGGCGCAAGCAATTTGCCAGAATCGATATTCAACTGGTGATCCGCAATACGGATTACAATCGTTTTCAGGATAAGATGCGCAAGGGTACGGCCCAGCTTTTTCAGTGGGGTTGGAATGCCGATTATCCCGATCCGGAAAATTTTCTGTTTTTGCTTTATGGTGAAAATGCCAAGGTGGGTAAAAACGGTGAAAATGCCGCCAACTACAAAAACCCGGAATTCGACCGTTTGTTTGAACGTATGAAGAATATGAACAATGGGCCGGAGCGCCAGGCCATTGTGGATGAAATGGTGACCATTGTCCGCAATGATGCGCCCTGGCTGTTCGGGGTATTACCCAAGCAATTCGCCCTCTACCATAGCTGGTATAAGAACGCCAAGCCCAACCTCATGGCACGCAATACCCTGAAGTACAAAAGGATCGACACGGAGCTTCGCGATCGTTTGCGGGCACAATGGAACCGTCCCATTACCTGGCCTCTGGGAGTGGGCCTGGTGTTGCTGGTGTTGCTGGTGATTCCTGCCGTATGGGCCTATAAACAGCGTCAGCGTAAACCGGCGCTGGAGGGCGAGGCCTGATGTTCGCTTATATCATTCGCCGTTTGTTATACGCCATACCCATTCTGATCGGGGTGAATCTACTGACGTTCACCCTGTTTTTCGTGGTGAATACCCCCGACGATATGGCGCGCATGCATCTGGGCATGAAGCGGGTAACGCCGGAAGCCATCGAAAAATGGAAACAGTCTCATGGCTACGATAAACCGCTGCTATACAATTCCGCTGCGGATAATGCCGCCGCCTTTACCGATACCATTTTCTTTGAGAAATCCGTGAAACTCTTTGCCTTTGAGTTCGGGGCTTCCGATGAGGGGCGGGATATCGGTCATGATATCCGTCAGCGTATGCTGCCCAGCCTGGCCATAGCCCTGCCGGTATTTGTGGTGGGTATAATGCTCAATATCACCTTTGCCATGCTCATTGCCTTTTTCCGCGGCAGTTATCTGGATCTTTCCGCCGTGGTGTTGTGTGTGATTCTGATGTCCATCTCGGGCCTGTTCTACATCATTGCCGGACAGTTTCTCATTGGCAAACTGTTGCATCTGGTGCCCATCTCCGGGTATGACGATTCCGGCTGGTCAGCCCTGAAATTCATCGTATTGCCGGCCGTGATCGGCATCGTCAGTGGAATCGGTTCCGGCACACGCTGGTATCGGACCATTTTCCTGGAGGAAATCAATAAGGATTACGTGCGTACCGCACGCGCCAAGGGACTGGGCGAGTTGCGGGTCCTTTTCCGTCATGTGTTGAAAAACGCCATGATCCCCATTCTCACCGGTGCCGTGGTGATTCTGCCGCTATTGTTCATGGGCAGCCTGATCATGGAATCCTTTTTTGCCATCCCCGGACTGGGCAGCTATACCATTGATGCCATCAACAGCCAGGATTTTGCCATTGTGCGCGCCATGGTGTTTCTCGGCTCGGTACTTTATATCATTGGCCTGTTGTTGACGGATATCTCCTATACCCTGGTGGACCCGAGGATTCGACTATCATGATCAAGCCGGTATTCCTCTGGACCGATCTGTTGATACTCCTGCTGGTTGCCGTGGTGAGTCTGTTCTTCTGGTATGCCAGCCGCAAGCCGCATTTACGCGGCCCCTGGAAACGGGTGATCCGCAGCCGCATGGGTATGGCATCCCTGGTGGTGTTATCCGCCTACATGCTGCTGGGCTTGCTGGACTCGCTGCATTATCGGCCGGCGCTGCCCGGTGAGGAAGGGCGGGAAGAAATACACTATTCCGCGGAAGTGCTCAGTCTGCTGGATCACCTCATGGGACCGGTTCGCACCCAGGTGGAAA
>CBDUNQ010000445.1:0-2638 GCA_965368625.1 uncultured Gammaproteobacteria bacterium | reverse complement strand
GGTGGTCGCCAGCAGGCAGTTGGTGCGTTTGCTTTTGATAGTGATCGACTTCATGATGCGGCACATCCTTAACATACGTGTCCCTATTTCGAGTATTCCGGCCACGGAATAGTTCACTGTAGCGCATATCCGCCCCTCATGAACCTGACAGAACAACTATTGCTGTTCATCATCTCGCTGATTGCCAATGTATTTTCGGCTTTCGCGGGCGGTGGGGCCGGGTTGATTCAATTACCCGCACTGATATTTCTGGGTTTGCCCTTTGCCGTGGCGCTCGCGACCCATAAAGTGGCCAGTGTTGCTTTGGGTATCGGCGCTACCCTGCGCCACTTGAGAGAGGAGCCCCTGGAGCGGGGCTTCGCCCTGTTCATACTGGCATGCGGCTTGCCCGGGGTGGTGCTGGGTGCCCACATCATTATAGAAGTTCCGGAGCGGGTGGCGGAAATCGCCCTGGGGGTGCTTACCGCGGGTCTGGGCCTGTATTCGGTACTCAAGCCGGGGTTGGGCCAGGTACAGCAGGCACAGCACCGTGACACTCCGGGGTACATTCTGGGGGGCGGATTCCTGTTCGTCATCGGGGTGCTCAATGGCTCGCTTACCTCGGGTACCGGCCTGTTCGTCACCCTCTGGCTGGTGCGTTGGTTCGGGCTCGATTACCGCCGGGCCGTGGCGTACACCCTGATTCTGGTGGGCATGTTCTGGAATGGAACCGGTGCCCTGACGTTGGGGATGTTGGGCAACATTCAATGGGAATGGCTGCCGGCCCTGTTGCTGGGCTCCCTGTTGGGAGGGTATCTGGGAGCGCATCTGGCCATTGCCCGGGGCAACCGCTGGATCAAGCGGGTATATGAAGCCATCACCCTGGTGATCGGGGTGAAGTTGATGCTGGGATAGCCACCCCGGTGGTGCCAGGGGGCACCGAGCAGGATCTGGCCGGGAAATTCAGTCAGTCGCTACACCGTATTGTGCACGATAGGCCTTGATGCGCTGCAGGGTTTCCCCGTTGCCGGCGCTACTTTCCAGGTGTGCCTGCAGATCGGCCAGGGTGACGATACTGATTACCGGAATCCCCATGTCTTGCTCCACCTCCTGAATGGCGGAGCGCTCCCCCTGGCCCCGCTCCTGGCGGTCCAGGGAAATCACCACGCCGGCTGGCGTGGCGCCGGCCGCGCGAATGATTTCCACCGATTCACGGATGGCGGTGCCGGCGGTGATGACGTCATCCACAATGAGGATGCGGCCCGCCAGCGGGGCACCCACCAGGTTGCCACCTTCCCCATGCGCCTTGGCTTCCTTGCGGTTGAAGCAGTACGGTACATCCCGCTGATGCTGGTCAGCCAGGGCGATGCTAGCGGCGGTGGCCAGGGGAATGCCCTTGTAGGCAGGGCCGAACAAGACATCGAACGAGATATTGGAGGCGCTGATGGCTTCGGCATAGAAGCGGCCCAGACGTGCCAGGTGACTGCCGGTGTTGAACAGGCCGGCATTGAAGAAATAGGGGCTGACACGGCCGGATTTCAGGGTGAATTCACCAAAGCGCAATACGCCGACCTGGATGGCGAACTCAAGGAAGGCCTGTTTGTAGTCTTGCATGGGGATCATTGCCTGCAGGAAGGAAAACCTCGGGTATGATACACGCTTCGTTCCCCGTGGAGAAACCATGCGAATTATCACAGTAAATGTGAACGGCATCCGTTCGGCGGCCCGTAAGGGTTTTTTCCCGTGGATGCTGCGGCAAAAGGCCGATGTCATCTGTATTCAGGAAACCAAGGCGCAGCAGCATCAGTTAACGGACCCGGTATTTCACCCGCGGGGTTATCATGCCCTTTTTCACGATGCCGTGAAAAAGGGCTACAGTGGCGTGGCCATCTACAGCCGGCATAAGCCCGACAAGGTGATTGCCGGTCTGGGCTGGCCCGATGTGGATGCCGAGGGGCGCTACCTGGAATGTCGTTTCGGCGCCCTGAGTGTGGTGTCCCTGTATCTGCATTCCGGTTCCTCCAGCGAGGAGCGGCAGCAAATGAAGTTCGCCATGATGGATCGTTTTCTGCCCTATCTGCGCAGCCTGCGGCGCAAACGCAGGGAGTACATCATTTGTGGTGACTGGAACATCGCTCACAAGGAAATCGATTTGAAAAACTGGCGTGGCAACCGCAAAAACTCGGGCTTTCTGCCCGAGGAGCGGGCCTGGATGGAGACGCTTTTCACGGAAGTGGGCTATGTGGACAGTTTCCGGCACGTGGATCCGCGCCCGGACCAGTACACCTGGTGGTCCAATCGCGGCCAGGCCTGGGACAAGAACGTGGGTTGGCGTATCGATTACCAGGTGGCAACCCCCGGCATCGGCCGGCTTGCCACGGCGGCGCGTATCTACAAACAAAAGCGCTTTTCCGATCATGCCCCGCTGATCATGGATTATGACTATGCCCTGTAATCGCGCGCGTATGGCCACCATGATCACAGGGATAAGGCCATGGTGAAACGCAATACCGGGCAGGTGGCACGCACGGTGCTTTCCGGGCGCATGCTGGTGGCCCTGCTCATGGGTTTTGCCGCGGGCTTGCCCCTGTTGCTGACCGGTTCTGTGCTGCAGGCCTGGATGAGTGATGAAGGGGTCGACCTGGCTACCATCGGATTG
>CBDUNQ010000444.1:0-2663 GCA_965368625.1 uncultured Gammaproteobacteria bacterium | reverse complement strand
CCCAACGAAAATTCTGCAGCAGCTTTTCCAGACGGTTGCGGTACAGCGCCATGGAAACGACTACATACAGTTCGCGACTGCGGACGGGTTTTAAAACATATCCATAAGGGTTTATGCGTTTGGCGCGCTCGATGAGGCTGTCATCGGAATAAGCCGTGACAAATATCACTGGAATGCCGTATTGCTTGCGGATTTTGTCGGCTGCCTCAATACCATCCATGGGGCCCTTGAGCACGATATCCATGAGCACCAGATCGGGGCGCAGCGCCTCAATCATCTGAAGTCCTTTTTGCCCCGTATCGGTTGCACCAATGACTTGATACTGGAGGTCTTCGAGCTGCAGGGTAAGCTCATCCACCATGATGGGGTCATCTTCAACGATCAGCAGTTTGGCGGATTCTGCAGCCTCATCCACATCCATTCACGGTACCCATCATGTTTTCTGAAAGTCAGGTTGCAAGTAAGATATATTATTATCCATCGGGTTCTGATAAGGCATGGTAGTAAGTATAATCAAGTTTCAGCGCCGGGGGGGAGACTAGTGTCTCATAAGATATATTCTTATTATTCATATACTTGCTTGAGTAAAGCCGGCCTGCACCCACCGTTTCCTCACGCTGTTTCCGGCGCTGGCTCTACACTTCCAGTGCAGGCAGCCGTAGATAGGGGAGTGCCTCCATTCATTCCATCCTGGGATACCAAGCATGCCTACGGCTGAATCATCAGACAATATCAAATCCACAGATAGCTATCTCAGTCTCATAACGGTGCTCAATAGTCTGGATGCGCTGGTCTATGTATCGGATATGGATACCTATGAATTGCTGTTCACCAATGAGTATGGTCGTGTGATCTGGGGGGATATACAAGGAAAAACCTGCTGGCAGGTACTTCAAAAAGCACAAACCGGTCCATGTACCTTCTGTACCAATAAGTTACTGGTGGATGCCAGTGGAAACCCCAGCGGTGTGTATGTGTGGGAGTTCTGCAATACGGTGAATAAACGCTGGTATCAATGCCGGGATCAGGCGATCCACTGGGTGGATGGACGTACAGTACGCCTGGAAATTGCCACGGATATCACCGACCGTAAACGGATGGAAGATGACTTGCGGGCAGCCAAGCATGAAGCGGAACAGCTTGCCCACAAAGATGAACTGACCGGTTTGAACAATCGAAGAGCTTTTTTTGAGCTGGGTAACCGTGCCTTCAAGCAGGCTCGGCGGTTTTCACATCCCATTTCCATCATCATGCTGGATGTGGATCATTTCAAGAAGATCAATGACAGCTATGGCCATGCCATGGGTGACCGGGTGTTACAGGCGATTTCTGAGCCACTGCGTATCATGGTACGGGAAATCGATATTGTGGCGCGTATGGGAGGCGAAGAATTCGCCTTCGTGTTGCCCGAAACCCGTTTGAATGATGCGGCCAATCTTGCAGAACGGATACGCCGTGCCATTGAATCCCTCCAGCTTACGGTGGAGGGGGCAGCCATTGGGGTTACCGCCAGTCTGGGCGTGGCTTGCAGTGAAGATGGCAAGGAATCGCTGGATACCTTACTCACCAAGGCCGATGATGCCCTCTACGTGGCCAAGAAAAAAGGAAGAAACCAGGTCAAGGAATGCTATTGATCCAGGGTTGTCCCGCTGGCAGCCATAGGGGATAGGTGTAATCTGGATCATTTCAGTAACTTGCGCTAGTATTAAGGGGTGGTTTCTGGGAACCTTACTATCCAGGCCGGGTCCCAGCATGAGACGGTAATGAACCTGAACCGGGCAGCAGGTCACTTCACATCAGACTTCAAACGGTTCGCAAAAGGTAGCCATTGAAGATGCTTTCATTGCTAAGAGTACGGGGTAGTGCCTTGAGTGCCATGTTGGTGCCCGTACTCCTGTTTTCCTGGTTGATGGCCTTTTGCGGGACCTGTTCCGCCCTGGCGGATACGGCTCAAGCCAGCACAGCCATGAATAGCTGCCACCAGGAAAAGGTGGTAGAGCATGATTGTTGCGACCAGGATACCCCCTGCGTGGGTATGGCCTGCAGTACGGCCTCTTTCCACACGCTGCCCAGTGGGATCGATGGCGAGCGCTTGCTATTAATGGTGAAGCTGGAGTTGGAGGCAGTCCCGGCATGGTCATTTCCATCGACAGTGCCTGATGCCTGTCATATTCCCATTCCCCCTTTATCCGAAATCTCCGTACCGGATCCAACCCCGCACTATCTGCGAAACTGTTCCTTTCTGATCTAGGCACTCCCTGGCGTTACCCGCGTCATCTTCGGTTTTTTACGACTGGGAGTCCATCATGACTGCTTATATACGGGCTGCTACCGCAGCCTCGATTCTGGTTTTCAACTTGTGCGCTACATGTGCGGCAGCGGAGCAGCCGCCACTGGACCTTGCCACGGCTGAACGTATTGCCTTGCAGTGGGATGTCAGCGTTCCCGCTTTACAGGCATCCGCGGAAGCTCTGAAGCATGCCGCCGTAGCCGATGGGCAATTACCGGATCCCAAGCTGAAGCTGGGGGCCATGAACCTGCCCACAGATAGCTTTTCCCGCAGCCAGGAACCCATGACCCAGCTGCAGCTGGGGGTGCAACAGGCATTTCCCCCCGGCCAGACCCTGCAGCAAAAACAGTTGCGCAGTACCGCTATGGCAGAG
>CBDUNQ010000443.1:0-2682 GCA_965368625.1 uncultured Gammaproteobacteria bacterium | reverse complement strand
GAAGACCCGATTGATTTTCAATTATGAGTTCCGTGAAGCCGAGGCGCCTGGATTTGCCGATAGCGCTACACCGAATCAGGTGCTGGATGTCATGGATGATCGACTGGGTGTGCAGATCCTTGCGGTGTTCTGATCCATAGCAAGTGACTGGCCCCGGGCAGTGAGTGGTGTGAGGGAGCAGACTGCTCACTGTTTCCAGGGATGGTGTTACCCACCGCTTATCAACGGGTAATCCAGTGGTTCCAGCCACCCTGTCCCTAAAGTGAATTCCTATGCTTGTTCTGGCGCGTGCTGACTGCAGTACGCTTGTTGGGCGGTATTGCTCAATAGCGATTCATCTTGCTCACGTCTTCCACGAAGGCGGAATCGGAAAAATGATCCTCGGGTGCGTATTTTGCCGCGAAGAAAAATATCAGACCAATAACGGCAATGGCGACAACCGCAGTGATGGCGTTGGAAAGTTTCTGTTTGTCTGAACGTTTCATAGTGGCTGCTTACATTGGAATGTAGGTATCAAGGCATCGTGATTTCTGAATGCCGCGTCTACCAAGGGTATCGGGCAGTTGCTGGAAAATATTAGTGCGCCCTGGATTTCGAGTAATTATATTTATAATAAACAGATAGATATTTATTATATTTAATGTAATTAATAGTTTATGCTTTATCCCTTGCGGACGCAGGACACGGGATGTGATCGAGTCGCTACAGCCTACGGCTTACCCACTGGACAGTGATTCGTTCTCAGGGACACAGGCTACGGCATGGAGGTCGTGTTCATCGGCATCGGTGATTTCCACCTGCAGGAAATCACCCGCTTGCACGGAAGCGGGGGGCGCGCCTTGAACCAGTACCTGACCATCGATTTCCGGTGCATCGGCCGCGCTGCGGGTAATCAAGCCATCTTCATGGACTTCATCCACCAGCACCGTCATTTTCCGGCCGATACGGGCTTGCAGTTTGGCGGCGCTGATACTTGCCTGGGTTTCCATGAATACCTGCAGGCGTTCCTGTTTTACCGCTTCGGGAATGGGGTCAGGTAATTCATTGGCCGCTGCGCCGGCTACCGGGGAATAGGCAAAACAGCCGACGCGGTCCAATTGCGCCTGTTGCAGATAATCCAGAAGGTGCTGGAAATCCTGTTCCGTTTCACCGGGAAAGCCGACGATAAAGGTACTGCGTAGCGTCAGGTCGGGACAGATTTCGCGCCAGCCGTGAATGCGTTCCAGGGTGTTTTCACTATGAGCCGGGCGGCGCATGGCTTTCAGAATGCGGGGGCTGGCGTGCTGAAAGGGAATATCCAGGTAGGGCAGGATATTGCCTTCCGCCATGAGGGGTATGATTTCATCCACATGGGGGTAGGGGTAGACATAGTGCAGGCGTACCCACACGCCCAGCTCGCCAAGGGCACGGGAGAGATCCAGAAAACGGGTTTTCAGGGGTTTTCCACCCCAGAAGCCGGTCTGATATTTCACATCTACGCCATAGGCGCTGGTGTCCTGGGAAATGACCAGTAATTCCTTTACCCCGGCATTCACCAGATTTTCCGCTTCCTGCATCACTTCCCCTACTGGCCGGCTTACCAGGTCGCCGCGCAGGGAAGGAATAATGCAAAACCGGCAGCGATGATTGCAGCCCTCGGAAATCTTCAGATAAGCATAGTGGCGCGGGGTGAGCTTGATGCCCTGGGGGGGGATAAGGCTGGTGTAGGGATCGTGTTCCGGTGGCAGGTGCTGATGCACGGCCGCCATCACTTCCGGTAGGGCATGGGGTCCGGTAACGGCCAGTACCTGAGGATGGGCCTGTTGCACCAGGTCGCCCTTGGCACCCAGGCAGCCGGTGACGATGACCTTGCCGTTTTCGGCGAGGGCTTCGCCAATGGCTTCCAGTGATTCCTCCACGGCAGCATCGATAAAGCCACAGGTATTCACCACCACCAGGTCGGCCTGGTCATAGCTGGGGCTGATCTGGTAGCCCTCGGCCCGTAGCTGAGTGAGAATCTGCTCCGAATCCACCAGGGCTTTGGGGCAACCCAGGCTGACAAACCCGACTTTTTTATCCATACCGCGTACCTGGGCTGAGCATTACATGCCGTTTTTGAATTTGGCGTCAAAGGTGATACCGCTGGCACGGACGCTACGTAATGCCAGGGCATACTCTTTAAGGATCCGTAAGGCATAGGGTATGCGCGCGCGGAAATATTCATCGGCGCTGGCGAGATTTTCGCCATCCTCATTGAGAATCTTTTCCACGTTACGCACGATGAGTTGCTCCGGTATGTAGCAGATACGATTATTCTTGTAACTGCTCATGCGTAATTCGGCAATGGGGTAAGCGCCGCCATCACCATTGGAGATGGCGCAGAGCAGGGCGGGTTTGTGCGCCAGCTCCCCCTTGCCCCACATGAGGAAAAAATTCTTCAGGCCGGAGGGGGCCATACCGTGCCATTCCGGTGCGAGTACCACCAGGGCATCACTGTTATTCAGCTCAGCGGAAATGGGATCCAGGCGTGCCTTCCATTGCGGGTCACCCTCCCAGATACTTTCATCCCACAGGGGCAGCGGAAAGTCAGCCAGGTTCAGATAATAGACTTCATCGCAGAGGCTTTCGCCGAGCAGGGTCTTCTCAATGAAACGACCTACCTTGTTGCTTTGGGATGCCTGTCGGTGACTACCGCAAATGATG
>CBDUNQ010000442.1:0-2686 GCA_965368625.1 uncultured Gammaproteobacteria bacterium | reverse complement strand
TCAGGCCCAGGGGGCTTACCGCCTGTTCGGCGATTTGCCGGGTATAAGTGCTGGCTGCCGGTAAAATGGCCGGCACTTCCGCCAGTGCTGACAGTGGCACCTGGTCAAGATGGCAAAGGGGGTGATCCCTGGCGGCCACGAAACAAAGTGGATCCGGCCAGATGGGCAGGGTGGCAAGCTGGGCATCAGGCGTTGGCGGCAGGGTAACCACGGCCAGCTCCAGGTCGCCGCGTACCACCCATTGACAGGCAGCCTCCGAATCCATGAATCGCAGATCCAGCTCCACCCCCGGGTAATCCGTATTGTAATGGCGCAACACGGGGGCCAGATGGTGAAGGCCGATGTGATGACTGGTGCCCACGGAAAGCAACCCGCTTACCTCGTTCTTCAGGTCGGCAATGGCGCGGCGGCTGTCTTCCAGCTCCAACAGTAGGCGCCGAGCCCTGGGCAGTAATACCCGGCCGGCCTCGGTCAGCCGCACACTGCGCCCTATGCGGTCAAACAAGGGGGCCTCCAATTGTTGTTCCAGGCACTGCACCCGTTTACTGATGGCGGGTTGGGTAACGAACAACTGGTCCGCTGCCAGGGAAAAAGAACCCTGTTCCGCCACGGCGATAAAGGCTTGCAGGTTGGCAAAGTCCATAATGGATCTCCTGAAAATGTATTCCAAATAGTAATAGATATTATGAAAATAATAAATTTGTGTTATTTGTGATTCCTGCCTAGACTGCTTTCATGGAATACTGAATCAAGCCTCCCGGCATCGGGAATGGTGATAATTCACCAAATAGATAGTGTTAAATTACATATTGTTATTGTAATAATATAAGGTTATTTCTATGAAAAAACGAACGCTTTATGACAAGCTTTGGGATGCCCATGTGGTGCGTACCGAAGACGATGGTACGGCCTTGTTATACATCGATCGGCACCTGGTGCATGAAGTGACCTCTCCCCAGGCCTTTGAAGGATTGCGCCTGGCGGGTCGGACACCCTGGCGAACCGATTCCGTGTTGGCGGTGCCGGATCACAATGTGCCTACCACGGCACGGGACCAGGGGATTGCCGATCCCGTTTCACGGGTGCAAGTGGAAACCCTGGATCAAAATTGCCACGAGTATGGCATCACGGAATTCAAAATGAATGATGTGCGCCAGGGGATCGTACATGTAATCGGTCCCGAGCAGGGGGCAACTCTGCCGGGCATGACCGTGGTTTGCGGTGATTCCCATACTTCCACTCATGGTGCCTTTGGTGCACTGGCCTTTGGGATCGGAACGTCCGAGGTGGAGCATGTGCTTGCCACTCAGTGCCTGATTCAGAAGAAATCCAAAAACATGCGGGTGGTGGTGGAAGGGGAGCTGGGCTTCGGCGTCACCGCCAAAGACGTGGTGTTGGCCATCATTGGCAAGATCGGTACCGCGGGAGGTACCGGACACGCCATAGAATTTGCCGGTAGTGCCATTCAAGGGCTTTCCATGGAAGGCCGCATGACCCTGTGCAATATGGCCATCGAAGCCGGTGCCCGGGCGGGTATGGTGGCCGTGGATGAAACCACCGTGGAATATATTCTCAATCGCCCTTATGCCCCCAAGGGAGATCACTGGGATCTGGCGGTGGCGGATTGGTTTGACTTGCACAGTGATGAGGGAGCCTATTTCGACACGGTGGTGACCCTTGATGCCACACAGATACAACCCCAGGTCACCTGGGGAACCTCACCGGAAATGGTGGTGGCGGTGGATGGCCAGGTGCCTGATCCGGTCAGGGAAAAGGATGCGGTAAAGGCAGAAGGCATGCGCAAGGCCCTGGACTATATGGGTCTTAGCCCCGGCATGGCGATCACCGACATCCGCCCGGATCATGTGTTTATCGGGTCTTGCACCAATTCGCGCATTGAGGATTTGCGCGCGGCGGCGGAAGTGGCGCGTGGCCGGAAAGTGGCACCAGGCATCAAGCAGGCGCTTGTGGTGCCGGGTTCCGGGTTGGTGAAACAACAGGCGGAAGCGGAGGGGCTGGACCGGATATTTATTGAGGCGGGATTTGAATGGCGCGAACCGGGTTGCTCCATGTGTCTGGCCATGAATGCCGACCGATTGCAGCCCGGCGAGCGTTGTGCCTCCACTTCCAACCGTAATTTCGAGGGACGTCAGGGGCAGGGTGGTCGAACCCATCTGGTGAGTCCGGCCATGGCGGCCGCGGCCGCTGTGCATGGGCACTTTGTGGATGTGCGGGCCCGGTAAAATAAGTGCGTGATATATATTATATATAACATAAGATATAGCTAATAATTTATTGTATTTAATCAATATTTATTGGTGATTAATCCTCTATAATCAAGGTGAATGTTATGCAAAAATTTACCACGGTGAATGCCATTGTCGCCCCCTTGGATCGTCCCAATGTGGATACCGACGCCATCATTCCCAAGCAATTTCTCAAGTCTATCCAGCGTACCGGGTTCGGTCCCAACCTGTTTGATGAATGGCGCTATCTGGACCATGGTGAGCCCGGGCAGGATTGTGCTGAGCGACCCGTGAACCCGGATTTCGTATTGAACCAGCCGCGCTATGCCGGCGCCCGGATTCTGCTGGGACGGGAAAACTTCGGCTGCGGGTCCAGCCGTGAACATGCCGTATGGGCGCTGGACGACTATGGTTTTCGAGTGGTGATTGCCCCCAGCTTC
>CBDUNQ010000441.1:0-2691 GCA_965368625.1 uncultured Gammaproteobacteria bacterium | reverse complement strand
AGCCCGGTGCATTGCGGCAAAGGCCCGTGGCGTCATCTGATTGATGGACCCATGGCGCTTATCCAGACGCTTATCCAGACACCCACCCTTCGCATTCCCAAACCCAGCCAGTGGATGTGATGAGGCAAGGGCAGAGTTACTAGTAAACCCCTCCAGCACCACACAGGCTGGCTTGCCGTATCAATCTTGCCTGCGCCAATGCTGGTGTAAATAGTTCTATATATTTCAATAAATTGAATATTCGTGTCGTGGAGAAACGGCCACTACTTCAGGTTGAGCAGCCCTGGCCAATGATGGGTGTCTTGTTAGTGGTCCCTTCTCCCTGAGGGAGAGGGGGGTTGCCGGTTATCGCTTACGTAAGTGCCATTCTGTTTCGACCCTCGATTCTCGCCCTTGCATCTACATATGGAATAACGTATATATGCCTCCATGAATATAGTTGCCGATTCGTTTTTCAAGACTTTGGCCGACCCCACCCGCTTGCGGGTGCTGGTGCTGTTACAGCAGCAGGGGGAGTTGTGTGTCTGTGAACTCACTCATGCCCTGGCGCTGAGTCAGCCCAAGATTTCACGTCATCTGGCTCGGTTGCGGGAAGCGGGGGTGGTGGCGGTGCGGCGCCAGGGTTTGTGGATGTATTACCGCATTCACCCGAATCTGCCCGATTGGATGCAAGCCATTCTGTCCACCACGGCGCAAGGGGTGGTGTTGCAAGCACCCTATGCGAGCGATGCGGAAATCCTGGGCGCCATGCCCAATCGGCCCGGTGGTGCCTGCTGCGCCTGACTTCCTTGTGTATTGTTTCGAGTAGGAGAATCTGACTATGCCCGTTCGTGTGGGTATTAATGGCTTTGGCCGCATGGGGCGGCTTGGTTTTCGCGCCGGATGGGGCCGCCCGGAGTATTCCCTGGTACAGGTCAATGAAATCGCCACCGATGCCGCCGGTTCCGCTCACCTGTTGAAGTTCGATTCGGTCCATGGCACCTGGGCCCATGATACCGCTGCCCAGGAAGACCGGCTGCTGGTGGATGGGCAGGATATCACTTATTACCTGGGTCGCAGCATTGAGGATACGGATTGGTCACAGTGTGATGTGGTCATTGAAGCCACCGGTGTTCATCACAAACAACCGGAACGGCTGCAGCGCTATTTTGATCAGGGGGTGAAGAAGGTCATCGTGGCGGCCCCCACGGAAGGGGCGCTGAATATTGTGTATGGCATCAATGAGGATGAATATGATCCATCGCAACATCATTTGTTGACGGCGGCTTCCTGCACCACCAACTGTCTGGCACCCGTCGTTAAGGTGATGCAGGAAAAGATCGGTATCGTGCATGGCTGCATGACCACCCTGCATGACATTACCAATACCCAGACCATTGTGGATAAGGGCCACAAGGATTTGCGTCGCGCCCGTGCGTGCGGGCAATCCCTGATTCCCACCACCACGGGTTCGGCCAAGGCCATCACGAAAATCTTTCCCGAGTTGAAAGGCCGGCTCAATGGCCATGCGGTACGCGTGCCACTGCTCAATGCATCCCTTACGGATTTTGTCTTTGAAGCGGCGCGCCCGGTCAGTGCGGAAGAGGTCAATGGATATTTCAAAGAAGCCGCCGCCGGTGCACTGCAGGGCATACTGGGATATGAAGAGCGGCCCCTGGTTTCCGTGGATTATGTGAATGATCCGCGTTCCTGCATTGTGGATGCCCTTTCCACCCTGGTAGTGGATGGCACCCAGGTGAAGATCTATGCCTGGTACGACAATGAATGGGGTTACGTGAATCGCATGATGGAGTTGGCCGCCAAGGTGGCGCGCTGCCTCTAGCCATGTCCACTCCCTTGCGCAACTACCTGGTGGTGACCGGCGGCTACTGGGCCTTTACCCTCACCGATGGCGCCATTCGCATGCTGGTGTTGCTGTATTTTCACCAGCTGGGTTATTCGCCACTGGAAGTGGCCCTGTTATTCCTGTTCTATGAATTCTTCGGGGTGGTTACCAACCTGGTGGGCGGCTGGCTGGGTGCGCGCATTGGTCTGAACCGCACCATGCACCTGGGTATGGGCTTGCAGATTGTTGCCCTGGCACTGCTGACGGTGCCCGATGCCTGGCTGAGCATTCCCTATGTGATGGCGGCCCAGGCCCTTTCGGGCATCGCCAAGGACCTGAACAAGATGTCCGCCAAGGCCAGTATCAAGGTCCTGTTGCCGGATCAGGCTGCCCAGGGACGTTTATTTACCTGGGTAGCCGTATTGACGGGTTCCAAGAATGCACTCAAAGGTGCCGGTTATTTTCTTGGCGCGGCATTGCTGCAATGGTGGAGCTTTCGCGGCACCCTGGTCTTCCTTGCGGTCAGCCTCGCCCTGGTATTGCTGATCACCCTGTGGTTGTTGCCACGGGGAATGGGCCGCAGTGGATCGAAACCGAAATTCACCCAGGTGTTCTCCAACACACCGGCCATCAACTGGCTGTCGGCGGCGCGGTTTTTCCTGTTTGGTTCCCGCGATGTCTGGTTCGTGGTGGGCTTGCCCTTGTTTCTGTATACCACCCTGGGCTGGACCTTTGCGCAAGTGGGTGGCTTCCTGGCCCTGTGGATCATGGGCTATGGCGTGGTACAGGCCAGTGCACCAAAATTAGTACGCCGCAGCCACCATGGGCAGGGGCCCCATGGTGGCAATGCAACGGCCTTGGCCTTG
>CBDUNQ010000440.1:0-2716 GCA_965368625.1 uncultured Gammaproteobacteria bacterium | reverse complement strand
TCGTCTTGAGAAGACACGTGACTGCCTTCGTCCTCATGATGATCATGGTGTCGACGGGGGATTGTACGTACAGTTTCCCCGTGGAGCAATCGGCGGGGCGAGGCCCGGTGTTGTAACGGAGCGGGTGGCCGTGGATGAAGGGATTCGTAAGGCGTACTCCGGCGCTTATTCACAGAATGAATGTTAGCCGATCAATGGCGGTTTCGCCTTGCAGACCTATTGAAGACGAAGCAGCCAGATGGCAGCCAGAATAACCACAGCCCCACTAAGGGCGCCTGCCAGGGTGAGTAGATCAAAGAACACGGGAATACCTCTCATTTATCGTTACCACGAGAGATATATTAGGGCATTATTAAATACTAAACAATGGATTTTTTGTGTCTTATGTGTGTAATTTTCCTCAGGATTAATGCGTTTTTTTCCCTTGAAATCATTAATTTATCAACCCAAGGCGATGCATGCGCCGCCACAGGGTGCTGCGATCAATCCCCAGGTTCCGGGCCGCTTCTGCCCGATTGCCGTCGGCTTCGGAGAGGGCATCGAGGATTTCCTGTTGCCTTGGATCCGTGCATCTGGCTTCGGGGGTGATGTCTTTTATCCGCTCTTCATTGTGGCTGCGAATATCCTGGGGCAGGCAGTTGGGTGTAATGCGGTCATTTTCCGCCAGGATCATGGCGTGTTCCACGGCATTGGTGAGTTCCCGAACATTACCCGGCCAGGGATAGTTCATCATCATGGTCATGGCTTCATGGTCGCATTCGATACCACCGGGATAACCCCGGTTCACGAGCTTTTTGCACACATGTTGCACCAGTAAGGGAATGTCGCAGGGACGTTCGCGCAAGGCGGGTACATCGATGGGAATCACTGCCAGGCGATAGTAGAGGTCGGCACGAAAGCGGCCTTCTTCCACCAGTTGCCGGAGATTCTGGTTGGATGCTGCGATGATGCGCACATCCACAGTGACATTATTGTCCGAGCCCACCATCTGGAAGCATTGTTCTTCCAGAGCCTTGAGCAGCTTGGGTTGTAAATGCAATGGGATTTCACTGACTTCATCCAGGAACAGGGTGCCACCGTCGGCGACCTGAAAGCGGCCCAGACGTTCCTGTACCGCACCGGTAAAGGCGCCTTTCACATGCCCGAAAAGTTCTGATTCCAGCAAGGCTTCGGGAATAGCGGCACAGTTGACTTCCACCAGTTTGGCATCGCTGCGGGCACTCTTGCGGTGAATCATGCGCGCCAGCAGACTCTTGCCGGTTCCCGAATCCCCCTGCAGTAACACGGAAGCCGTGGTGCGGGCGATCTGCTCCAGTTTGGAGCTGATTTCCAGCATATAGGGATCCTGGGTGATCAGGCCGGCATGGACGTTATCATAGAAAACAGCTTCCAGTTTATGCTGCTCGGTAATGTCATGCATCACCATCAATCGTACCGGGTCACGCGCTTCATCCATGAACAGGTCCGATACATTGATTTCCACGAAACGGGTGATGCCGTTGTGTAGCACGCGATGTTGAAAGCAGCGCATATCCGGAATGGCAATGGCATTGTTGTCATGCTCTGCACCATTGGCAATGCTTGCCGTCAGGCTGGGTATGGCGGGTAAATCCTGAAAACCGTGAATTTCAGAGATGGATTTTATCGGACATATGCCCAATATTTCTGATGCCGCAGGATTATGGTATAGCACTTTTCCGGCTGGATCAGAAAGGATCACACCTTCATGAATATGCGAAACCACGGCATTCATCAAGGGAGTAAATTGCTCCACTGCATGCATGCTTGAACTCCTCCTTTACCCATTCCCTCATTGGAACAGTGCCAGTGTTTTATATCCTGTCTGGCGACTCTGCTTTGTTTCCCCGTACACCAAACAAAAGCAGTGTGTAATTGAAACTACGCTGCCGCGTGCCCGGCAACATTGATATGGGTCAACCATTGCAAAAAAGCGTTGCAACACAGCCTGTTGTTGCAAGGGCGTTGCAATGGTCTGCATCAAGGAAGACAAGCCAGTAAATTCATATAGCTAGAAACATAAGCTCAGAAGAGTTCTATATAAAACCATTGCAACACTCCGAGGGTTTGCTGAATTAAATATGAATAAAAACAGTGAAATAAATCTTGGCACGGGCCTTGCTGCTGTCCAGTGCAGGAGTCGAAGAAATCATTTGCACAAGAAGATCCGTGACGTTGGTAGCAAGAGAAGGCGCACGGTACGCAACTCTCAGGAGGCCTTATGGTGTTCGCCGGCGTACAGAAAACAATCCTGTTTTGTTCACCGCTTACCACGGCCCGTTCCGTATTTTCCCTTGTAGTATCCAGCACTGTGTTTCTTGCCTCACTGGCAACGAATGTGCATTTTGCTGAAGCGGCACAACCGGGAGCGGGTTCCGCTGCCGCGGCGGGTGAACTGATTACCGTGGAAGCCAGCCAATTTGGCAGTAGCGTTACCCTCGGGGGCACCGTGGTTGCCTACAAGCAGGTAACCCTTACGGCCCAGTTACCGGGGCGCATCGAGTTCATTGCCGGTACCGAAGGCGATCGCTTCAGTGAACAGGATGTGCTGGTCACCATTGATGATGATGACTTGTTGGCGAAACGCCGCGCGGCATTGGCACAGATCAGTAATGCACAAAGCGCCATTGCCAATGCGCAGATGCAATATTCACGGGAACTCTATTCACCGGGGTCGCGCAGTATTTCCCGCTCCGGT
>CBDUNQ010000439.1:0-2717 GCA_965368625.1 uncultured Gammaproteobacteria bacterium | reverse complement strand
ATTTTTCGGCAGTGAAGCGACACCCACGGCCGCCCGGGCAGGGAAGGGTTGCTGAAAGTAATCGGCCATCACCTGGTTCACCAGGGCGAAATGGCCAAGATCCGTGAGGAAGATGTTGAGTTTGGCGATATCCGCCAGTCGGCCACCGGCCGCTTCCGCCACGGCGGACAGATTGTCGAATACACGGCGGATCTGTGCCTCCATGTCACCGCTGACCATTTCCATGGTTTCCGGTACCAATGGAATCTGACCGGAAAGGTACACGGTGTTGCCGCAGCGTACGGCCTGTGAATAAGTGCCAATGGCCTGTGGGGCCTTATCTGTTTGTATGGTTTGGCGTGCCATGGGTTCTCCTGTGGGTTGCCGCAGACCGCAACACGGACCGGTCCTGTAACCGGCCGTTGTTATCTGGCCCTGTATATAAAATTAATTGCGTGCCCGGGTAATGCGCATCACTTCGGGAATGCTGCGTAAGCGGCGCATCACTCTGGCAAGATGTTGGCGGTTTTTTACCAGAATGCTGAAATTCATACTGGTATCCAGCCCATCGCGTTCATCCACGGAAACGTTTTCGATATTGGAATCCGTCTCGGAAATGGCGGCGGCAATGGTGGCCAGTACCCCGCGCTGATTCCGTACTTCCATGCGGATATCCGCGACAAACTCGCGGTCGACACTGGGTTCCCATTCCACATCCACCCATTTTTCCGGGCGTTCGCGCAACTCCCCCAGATTCTTGCAATCCTCGCGATGAATTACCAGTCCACGCCCGGCGCTGACGAAGCCGATGATTTCATCCCCGGGAATGGGATGGCAACAACGGGGAAAGTTCACCACCATGCCTTCGGTGCCACGGATCACCAGGGGAAGTTTGCTGGTCGGTTTTTCTTCGTTGCCGGTCTGATTGTCCTGGTTTGGCTGCAGGCCCCGTGCCACCAGGGTGGCGGTGCGGTTGCCAAGGCCGATATCCTCGAACAGGTCTTCCGGGTGAGCGAAATTGCATTCCTTGAGCATATGCAGCCACTGCCGGGGTTCCAGATCATCCATGACGATGTCCAGATCGGAAAGGGCCTTTTCCAGCAGGCGGCGCCCGAGATTCAGGGCTTCACCGCGTTTCAGGTTCTTCAGATAGGCGCGCACATTGGAGCGCGCCTTGGCAGTCACCACATAATTCAACCAGGCGGGATTGGGATGGGCACCCGGTGCCGTGATGATTTCCACGGTCTGGCCATTGAGCAGGGGAGTGCGCAGCGGAGACAGGCGCCGGTCTATCTTGGCGGCAATACAGGTATTCCCCACATCGGTATGCACCGAATAGGCAAAGTCCACGGCTGTGGCGCCGCGGGGCAGATTCATGATGTCCCCCGCCGGCGTGAATACATACACTTCATCGGGGAACAGATCGATCTTGACGTTTTCCAGGAACTCCAAGGAATTGCCGGCCTTTTGCTGCATTTCCAGCAATTCGCGCAGCCACTCCCGAGCCCGGCTGGCGGCACTGTTATGGCTGGAGTCCCCGGTCTTATAGAGCCAGTGGGCGGCGATCCCCGATTCAGCCACCCGATCCATGTCTTCGGTGCGGATCTGAATTTCAATGGGCACACCATAGGGACCAAACAACACCGTATGCAGGGATTGATAACCATTGGCCTTGGGAATGGCAATGTAATCCTTGAAGCGACCCGGTACCGGTTTATAGAGATTGTGCATCATGCCCAGTACCCGGTAACAATCGTCTACCGTGGGCACTTTGATACGAAAGGCATAGACATCCATGATTTCGGCAAAGGGCAGGGATTTTTCCCGCATCTTTTTATACAGGCTGTACAGATGCTTCTGGCGACTGGAAAGGCCGATATTCATTTCTTCCTGCTCCAGCCGTTTTTGAATCCCCGATTCGATCTTGTTGAGGATTTCCTTGCGGTTACCCCGCGCCTTGTGTACGGCTTCCTTCAATACCCGGTAGCGCATGGGATACATGGCGGCAAAGCCCAGATCTTCCAGTTCCAGGCGCAGACTGTTGATCCCCAGGCGGTTGGCAATGGGGGCATAGATATCCAGGGTTTCGCGGGCGATGCGCCGACGCTTGTCGGGGCGCATGACACCCAGGGTGCGCATGTTGTGCAGGCGGTCCGCCAGCTTTACCAGGATCACGCGTATATCACGCACCATGGCCAGCATCATCTTGCGGAAGTTTTCCGCCTGGGCTTCGGCCTTGCTTTCAAATTTGATCTGAGTGAGTTTGGAAACGCCATCCACCAGTTCCGCCACTTCTTCACCGAAGTTGCGGGCAATGAGTTCCTTGGAGCTGTGGGTGTCTTCGATAACATCATGGAGAATGGCAGCCACGATGCTCTGGTGGTCCATATGCATTTCCGCCAGGATTTGTGCGGCAGCAATGGGGTGGTAGATATAGGGTTCGCCGGATTTCCGGTGCTGGCCATCATGGGCTTCGGCACCAAACAGATAGGCACGGTAAACTTCCTGTACCTGTTCTTCTTCCAGGTAGGTTTCCAGTGTACGACACAAGTCGCTGATCAGCAGGCGCGGCTTGGGTTCGCTCAGGCGTTCGGCTTCCCCGGTGATCACAGTCCTCGGCGCTTCCTCGTGGTTACGGCGGTTGCGTGTTTTTTTTCGTCGTTGGGTCGACGGGACAATCATAGGGGGAATCGGGGTAGGTGAACAGCCGCACCGGGATCTGTGTCCCGGTTTCGTGC
>CBDUNQ010000438.1:0-2753 GCA_965368625.1 uncultured Gammaproteobacteria bacterium | reverse complement strand
TAGATTCAATCAACAGCACACATGGGTTTGCTGCAAGATACTTTTCTGCACCTTGAATCACACTGCATTCATGCCCTTCCACGTCGATTTTAAAGAACGAAAGAGTATCCGTGTCACTGAACAAATCATCGAAGCGTTGCACCTCTACCGGATAATTGCCATCACTGGCCAGGGTGCGGGTCCCTCTCCCGGTTCTTTCACTGCGGTCGAGATAGGCTGTTCCGGTGGTATTGGATACCGCGAGATTGTGCACCGTCACCTGGTCATAGTTCTGGTTGAGGTACAGGTTTGCATACAGTTGACTTAGATTCTGCCGGTCCGGTTCAAAGGCATGGACTTCCGTTTGTGGGGAATTTTTCAGAACCAGCAATGAATACAGGCCGGCGTGGGCGCCGATATCATAAAACCGTTGCGGTTTCAGCTGCGTTACCAAATCAGCAGTAAACAATAGCTGTTCATTTTCATACAGCTGCAGAGCCACTTTTTTATCGAGCGAGTGATTCCAGTCAAACAGGAAACGCAGTCCGTAGGCATGACCGATGGAATAGCCATTACTGACAAGCTGGTAATAGCGTTTCAGTGCACTGGATACATACTTACGTAATGTCCTGGACAAAGTGTAACTCCCGGCATGGAAACACGACTCATGATGGTTCCAGGGTAACCCAGCCGATTATTTTACGATCTTCAGTGCCGGGCGCTTGGGTGGCTCTTCATCCGGCCCCTGGGGTGGATCGGTACCCTCTTCTTCCGTAAACACCATGCCACGGCCATTTTCCCTGGCATAGATTGCCAATACGGCCATGGTGGATATGGAAATATAAGTGGATACCCCGGAGAAACGGGCATTGAAGGCAATGGACTCGTTATTCATCACCAGTCCTTCCACCGCTTGCGGGCTGATATTCAACACCACCTTGCCATCCTGGACGGTTTGTTGTGGCACATCGACGCCATCCACCTTGGCATCCACCAGGATGTAGGGGGTCATTTCATTGTCCAGCACCCATTCATGGATGGCGCGGATCAGATAAGGGCGACTTGAAGTCATGACTCGTTACGGATCGTCGATTTTTGTGCTGCTGAACCGATAATTACTATTAAATCCAGCCGGATAGAGTGTATCCGGCCAGCGGTATCTGGCTATGCACGCATTTCCCGTTCTGCTTCCGACAGGCTGTCCTGAAATGAGCTACGGGCAAACATTCGATCGGCATATTGCTGTACGGCCTTGGCCTGCGCCGGCAGATCTACCTTGTAGTATGGCAGACGCCAGAGGATCGGCAGAATACTGGCATCTACCAGGGAAAATTCATCACTGAGAAAATAGGGTTTTGCCGCAAATACTTCCGAAGTGGAAGAAAGACTGTCACGCAACATCTTGCGCGCTTTGGCTGCGGCTTTTTCACCCTTGGTCTCGATTTCATTGGCCAGCATATACCAGTCTTGCTCGATACGAAACAAGGCCAGGCGTGACTTGGCCCGGGACACGGGGTCCACCGGCATCAATGGCGGATGCGGGAACCGCTCATCCAGGTATTCCATGATCACCCGCGGGTCGTAAAGCACCAGGTCCCGATCCACCAGGGTGGGTACGGATTGATAGGGATTCAGGTCAATCAGGTCTTCCGGCTTGTTGGTCATGTCGATGTTGAGCACTTCAACCGTGATGCCCTTCTCCGCCAGCACCACTCGGGCGCGATGGCTTTGTGGGTCGAGTGCATCGGAAAACAGAGTCATTACCGAACGTCGGTTGGCAATCAGTGCCATCGGGTATTCTCCTGAGTAAGGACGGTACAAATAGAGGGGGGAGTACTAAAAAGCAAAACCGCCTCGCCCGTGGCAGTCACTCCACAAATGCGAGGCGGTTGCCCTGGAGTCATTAATGAATGTCCTTCCAGTATTCCTTCTTCATGAGATAACTGACTACGAACAGGATACTGAGGAACAACAGCACCCACACACCGATACGTTTACGTTCCAACTGGATAGGCTCACCCATGTAGGACATATAGGCCACAAGGTCGCGCATGGCACGGTCGTATTCGTCCGGCGTCATGGTGCCCGGCTGGATCATTTCATAGCCGGTGATCTTGTGGTGTTCATTGCCATCTTCATCCACAGTGGTTTCCACCACGGCCTTTTTCAACCCTTCCAGCTCCCAGAGCACATGGGGCATACCCACGCTGGGGAAGACTTCATTGTTCACACCAAAGGGACGTTTTTCATCTACATAGAAGGTACGCAGGTAGGTGTAGAGCCAGTCCACGCCCCGTGAACGGGCAATCAGGGTAAGATCCGGCGGCGCGGCACCAAACCAGGCCTTGCCATCTTCGGGCCGGGCCGCCACATGCATGAGATCACCCACTTTGGCACCGGTGAACACCATGTTTTCCATCACCAGCTCATCGGATATACCCAGATCACGGCCCATACGGTTGTAGCGCTGGTGACTTGCTGAATGACAGCTGAGGCAATAGTTGACGAACAGTTTGGCGCCCCGCTGCAGGGATTCCTTACTGTTGAGATCGATATTCGCCTTGTCCAGGTGGATGTCTCCACCACCAGCCGCGCTGGCCCAGGCGGGAATCAAGGCTATCATCAGGGTCAGGAAAAATTTTCTCATTTGCTTGTCACCCTTTCCGGAACCGGCTTGCTACTGTCCATCTTGGTGTAGATGGGCATCAACAGGAAGAATGCGAAATACACGGTGGTGCCAATCTGCGCCAACATGGTGAGGAATGGCGTGGCCG
>CBDUNQ010000437.1:0-2758 GCA_965368625.1 uncultured Gammaproteobacteria bacterium | reverse complement strand
CAGACCACGTCGTTCTTGCCAAGGATAGGCGGCGCCGGGGGATTTACCCGGCGCCATTTCCAGTGCGAGGATCATTCCGGTCTGACGCACATCCGCGATATGCGGGTGGTCCAGAAAACGTTGACTCAATTTCTGCATGCAGGTGATCAACGGCTGATTGTTTTTCAGTACCTGATCTTCCTCAAAGATATCCAGTGTCGCCAGGGCGGCACGGCACCCCAGAGCATTGCCGGTGTAACTATGGGAATGTAGAAAGGCCTTCAGCGTGGCGTAGTCGTCGTAGAAGGCTTCATAGATTTCATTGCGGGTAAGGGTAACCGAAAGTGGCAGATAACCCCCGGTCAATCCTTTGGAGAGGCAAAGAAAATCGGGGGTGATCGCCGCTTGTTCACAGGCAAACAGGGTGCCGGTACGGCCAAAGCCCACGGCGATTTCATCGGCAATGAGGTGCACGTCATAGCGGGTGCAGGCTTCACGCAGGCGTTTCAGGTAAATGGGATCATACATGCGCATGGACCCGGCGCATTGCACCAGCGGTTCGATGATCACGGCACAGGCTTCATGGGCATGTTGCGCCAGAGCCGCTTCCATGGACTCGAACCGGCGTTCGCTGTAGTCGGCCCAGGATTCGCCCGGTTCGCGGTGATAACAGTCAGGTGAGGGTACGCGAATGGTTTCCAGCAGCAGTGGCCCATAGGTTTCCCGGTACAGTTCCACATTGCCGACCGAGAGGGCGCCCAGGGTTTCACCATGGTAGCTGTTTTCCAGGGTAATGAATCGGGTGCGTTGTCCCTGGCCCTGGTTGCGCCAGTAATGAAAGCTCATTTTCAGTGCTACTTCAATGGCGGATGAACCATTGTCGGCGTAAAAGCAGCGCTCCAATCCGGGCGGGGTGATACGCACCAGCCGCTCGGAAAGCTCGATCACGGCTTCATGGGTGAAGCCGGCGAGAATGACATGTTCCAGGCGCTCAAGCTGGTCGCGCAGAGCGGCATTGATGCGCGGGTTGGCATGACCGAACAGGTTCACCCACCAGGAGCTGATGTCATCGAGATAACGCTTGCCATTGAAATCCTCCAGCCACACCCCCTCGCCACGGCGAATGGGTATCATGGGTAACCATTCATGATCCTTCATCTGTGTGCAGGGATGCCACACGGTGGCCAAGTCGCGCTGCATCCATTGATCATTGTTCATGGCGTATTACCGAATAGCTTGCGGTGATCGTTCATCAGCTCCTTGCCTGAATATTCCAGGATCATGGCGCCGCGCGTGACAAGCTGTGTCTTCAGCTCAGCCCCAGGTTGTTCCACAGCTTCAATGTCGGTCCGGTTTGATTCATGGTGTAGAAGTGCAGTCCCGGCGCACCTTGTTGCAAAAGCTGTTCACAAAGACCGGTGACCACTTCTTCGCCAAAGGCGCGAATGGAAGCCTTGTCGTCGCCATAGGCTTCCAGGCGTTTGCGTATCCAGCGTGGAATTTCCGCGCCACACATATCGGAAAAACGCGCCAGTTGGGTGTAATTGGTAATGGGCATGATGCCCGGCACGATGGGCAGGTCCAGGCCCAGGGCTTCGCAATCTTCCACAAACCGGAAGTAGGCATATGGGTTATAGAAATACTGGGTGATGGCACTGTTGGCGCCGGCCTCCACCTTGCGTTTGAAGTTTTCCAGATCTTTCCGGGCATTGGCTGCCTGGGGGTGAAACTCAGGATAGGCGGCCACTTCAATGTGGAAGTGATTCCCGGTTTCGCTGCGAATAAAGGCTACCAGCTCATTGGCATAACGAAATTCCCCGGGGTCGCGCATGCCGGAGGGGATGTCCCCGCGTAAGGCCACAATCCGGCAGACCTGGTTATCCTGATAGGCTTGCAGCAGTTGGCGAATACTTTCGCGGGTGGATCCCACGCAAGACAGATGCGGTGCCGCACCATAACCGGCCGCCTGAATATCAATTACAGTGTCATAGGTGCCCTGCTGGGTGCTGCCGCCGGCGCCGAAGGTCACGGAAAAGAATTCGGGCTGCAAGGCGCCCAGTTCGTCGCGGACCTTGCGTAGCTTCTCCGCTCCTTCCGGGGTCTTGGGGGGAAAGAATTCGAAACTGAAATGTTTGCTATTGGCTGCCTGGGTATTCATTGGATCGTTTCCGAAAACATTGGGGTTTACCCACACCGGCATCGCCCCCGCAAAGGGATGCCGGTGTGGGTACACAGAGTCGGAACCACAGGTGTGTGCATGCAGACGCCGCGTGGCGTTCCTCTCAAGCCAGGTTGAATACCGCTTCAGTAGCGGTAATGTTCAGGCTTGTATGGGCCTTCCACGGGTACGCTGATGTAGTCTGCCTGGGTCTGGCTCAGAGTGGTCAGGTGAGCGCCGATTTTTTTCAGATGCAGGCGCGCCACTTTTTCATCCAGAATCTTGGGCAGGATATACACTTTGTTTTCGTACTTATCCGCATGCTGGAAGAATTCCATCTGCGCCATCACCTGGTTGGTGAAGGAAGCCGACATCACAAAACTGGGGTGGCCGGTGGCACAGCCCAGATTCACCAGACGGCCCTTGGCCAGCACAATAATCTTCTTGCCATCGGGGAAGATCACATGATCCACTTGGGGCTTGATCTCTTCCCATTCGTATTTTTCCAGGGACGCGATATCGATTTCCGAATCGAAATGGCCAATGTTGCAGACAATGGCTTCATTCTTCATGGCCGCCATATGGTCATGATTGATGACATTCACATTACCGGTGGTGGTT
>CBDUNQ010000436.1:0-2762 GCA_965368625.1 uncultured Gammaproteobacteria bacterium | reverse complement strand
AGGAGATCAAACAGGGTACTTTCCCGGAATATGGCGATATGAGAAAGCGGTTTTACATCTGACCATATATTAAAGGAAAACACCGTGGCCAGGCCCACCAGCCAGGTAAGCGTACCGGCCAGGATCGCGGCGTTCACTCGTTTCATATTGTGGTTTTCCACCAGCCAGGCCACGGCAGGCTCAATAAGGGAAATAGCCGAGGTCCAGGCGGCAAATACCAGCAGCACAAAAAACAGGGTGCCGAACAGCGTACCCCCAGGCATATGCCCAAAGGCGATGGGCATGGTTTGAAAGATCAGGCTGGGACCGGCGCCGGGTTCCAGACCATTGGCAAACACAATGGGGAAAATCGCCATACCGGCCAGCAAGGCCACCAGGGTATCCAGAAAGGCAATGGTGATGGAAGTACCGGCAATGGAAGCCTTTTCAGGCAAATAAGAGCCATACACCATAATGGCACCCATGCCCAGACTCAGGGTAAAAAAGGCATGCCCCATGGCGATGAGCACCCCATTGGCGCTAATCTTTTCAAAGTCCGGGGTAAACAGAAAAGCGACCCCCTGATCAAAGGCATTGGTATTCAGTGCATAGCCCACCAGGATGATCAGCAACACAAAGAGCGCCGGCATCAGTATGCGCACCGCCTTTTCCAGTCCGCCACGCACCCCCCGCGCCACCACAATCATGGTCATGACAATAAAGATGGTATGCCAGGCCAGTAAGCGCTCCGGCTCACTGATCAAGCGCGTGAAGATACTCTGCACCCCATCCGCGGTCACACCGGTAAAAATGCCGCCGGCGGTGCGGAACACATAGGCCAGGGCCCAGCCGGCAATCACACTGTAGTAGGACAGGATCAGAAACCCGGCAATCACCCCCATCCAGCCAAGCAGACTCCAGTAACGACTGGCACCCGCTTCCCGGGCCAGCAATGTCATGGTATTGATAGGGCTCTGGCGGCCGCGCCGGCCCAGCATGACTTCGGCCATCATAATGGGTACACCAATGACAATGATGCAGGCCAGATAAACCAATACAAAGGCGCCCCCACCGTTTTCACCCGCGATGTAGGGAAACTTCCAGACATTACCCAGGCCCACTGCAGAACCGGTGGCGGCAAGAATAAAGGCAAGCCGGGATGACCACTGGCCATGGATCGAGGTACGGCGCTGCGTCATGTCTTTCCCCTTGTTGTTCGTGGTAGAGCCAATTCTCCGTGAAACCACACGGTCACTCAACTTTTCCGCAGCACTTACCATAACAAGCTTGCTATAATGGCGCGATGGCTCAGGCAAAGAAAAAAACCAAATCCCCTTCCAGCACCATTGCGCTCAATAAACGGGCACGGCATGAATACAGCCTGGAAACCCGCTTTGAAGCGGGTCTGGTGCTGGAAGGCTGGGAAGTGAAAAGTCTGCGTGAAGGCAAGGTACAACTGGTGGATAGCTTTGTACTGATGAAAAACGGCGAAGCCTTTCTGCACGGTTGTCACATTACACCACTGAAAACCGCCTCCACTCACATCACCCCTAATCCCACCCGCACCCGGAAGCTGTTGCTGCACCGGGAAGAGCTGAACAAGCTCATCGGCGCCGTGGAACGCAAGGGGTATGCCCTGATCCCCACCGCCATGTTCTGGAAACACGGCCGGGCAAAGCTGGAAATCGGTCTGGCCAAGGGCAAAAAGGACTTTGATAAACGTGCAGACCTGAAAGATCGCGACTGGCAACGTCAAAAGCAACGCCTATTGAAGCATAACTAGAAACAGTTACCGCTTTAGGGATTGGCCCTGTAAAAGCGAATTACAGAAACGCCATCTGCCTCCGCCGTCGACTGCTCCTTCACCCCCGCGGCAAACCTGTTTTTCTGTAGGAGCCAGCGAAGCTGGCGCCTACCTTGGTTGGTGATTCGGTTTTCAGGGATTGTTTAACAGGATCGAACAAGGCTCGCGAACCAGCTCTTCAACTACCCACCACTCGCAGATGATCCCCCTGACGTGCACCGGCAACCAAAGGCAGGGTAAACCAGAATTCACTTCCATTACCCAAGCGGGAATGAACACCGATTTCCCCATCCATGGCCTGCACCAGACGAGAACAGATGGCCAGGCCCAGGCCGGTGCCACCGTATTTGCGCCGGCTACTGCCATCGCCCTGCACAAAGGCATCAAACAGGGTACTGCGATGCTGATCCTCAATACCGATCCCGCTATCCTGCACCAGGATGCGACAAAAGGTTCCGGAATCCAGTGATAGACGATGCACACGGATCCGCACCTCTCCCTGTTCGGTGAATTTAACGGCATTGCCAACCAGATTCATCAACACCTGGCGTACCCGCACCGGGTCAGCCAATACAATGGAATCCCGTGAATCCATTTCCAGGTGCAACGATAAGCCCTTTTCCTGACAGGGAAGGCTGAACAATTCCATTACCGCATCACACTCCTCACGAATCAGCATGGGCTGAGAATCGATGACCAGCTTGCCCGCCTCGATCTTGGAGAAATCCAGAATATCGTTCAGCAGAAAAAGCAGACGCTCCGTGTTACGGTGCGCCACCTTCACCACACTCTCCACTTTTTCCGGCAAGGCCCCGAGGGCTCCACCGGACAACAGGGCGATGGAGCCCCGTATGGCCGTTAAGGGGGTACGGATTTCATGACTCATATTGGCCAGGAATTCCGACTTCATCTGACTGGAAGCCAACACCTGTTCATGGGCACGCCCCAACTCCCGGTGTTTCTTTTTCAACTGATTGCT
>CBDUNQ010000435.1:0-2766 GCA_965368625.1 uncultured Gammaproteobacteria bacterium | reverse complement strand
GAGCGAGCGCAGCTCGCGAACCGGTGTGGCACCATCGACATTCGCCAGCTTCGCTAGCTCCTACAAGGGTGTTTCCGTTTCGCAGGTCATTTCTCATTCCCACCTGTAGGAGCGAGCGCAGCTCGCGAACCGGTGTGGCACCATCGGCCTTCGCCAGCTTCGCTGGCTCCTACAAGGGTGCTTTCGTTTCGCAGGTCATTTCCCAATTCCACCGGTAGGAGCGAGCGCAGCTCGCGAAGGAATGTGGCAAAAAAATCCTATGTTTTTGCCAGGTAATCCAGAAATATGCCGCAGAAAATAGCCGCACCAAACCAGTTATTATTGAGGAACGCCTGGAAGCATAAAGCGGGTTCACGGTTGCGGATGAGATATTGCTGGTACAAGGCCAGTGCGGCAGCCACCACTAATCCAAAGTAATAATACAATCCCAGCGCTGCCTGATTACCGATGAGCACAAGGTCGAGTAATAGCAGGACTTGCAGAATGCCGATAATGAGTCGATCAGCGGTACCAAACAGGATGGCCGTGGATTTTACGCCGATCTTGAGATCATCATCGCGGTCCACCATGCCATACATGGTATCGTACACCGTCGCCCACAGCACGGTCGCAATGAACAGCAACCAGGCGATACGGCCGATCTCACCGGTCTGTGCCGCATAAGCCATGGGCACGGCCCAGCCGAAGGCGGCACCCAGGTAGACCTGTGGAAAATGGGTGTAGCGTTTCATAAAGGGGTAGGTTGCCGCCAGAAAGGCGCCCACGAAGGCAAGTCCAATGGTGAGGCGGTTCATGGTCAATACTAATGCAAAGGCAAGTAAGCAGAGAATGACAAACAGGATCAGTGCTTCGCGTGGACTTACCTTGCCACTGGCCAGCGGCCGATCTTTGGTGCGTTGTACATGAGGATCGAACTTTCGATCCGCGTAATCATTGATTACACAACCGGCAGAGCGCATGAGAATCACGCCAAGTACAAAAACGGTAAGCACACCGGCATGAGGCCAGCCAGCGGCGGCAATCCACAGGGCCCAAAGGGTTGGCCACAGCAGCAATAATATGCCGATGGGCTTATGCAGCCGCATCAGCATGGCATATTGGATCCACTGCGATTTGGGTATGAGCGTAATCATAGGTATATTTCAGCACAAAGTATCGATAGGCTGCAAAACAAATTACAGGTTTTCACATCGCGGTGCTCATATTGTGAATGAAGCGGCTTCTGATAATTTCATCATTCCGGCGCAGGCCGGAATCTCTTGAGTTTCCTACCACAGGATGAAAATACGGGCCTGCGCCGGAATGACGGTGTTTCTCATGAATGCCCTGCTCGTTCAGGTCAGGGCATTTATCAAGACGCTTTATTCTCCTATTCGTTTCTCTGTGGCTTGCATGGTTTATTCACTACGCCTTTCCAAGGGGTGCGCTGAAATATTCCGGGACCCTCCCGTGCATCCTTGCCGACTATATAGTCACGATTTATGTGGAAAGTACGGTCTCGAATAATGATAGGGTTACAGTGCTATGGTAAATGTAGGCAAGGTGCTTACTTCCCTGCGAATAACAAACACGGTGAATCCTGAGTAATGACTGATCCAAAACAAGCTGCACAGCCATCGCGGAGCAGGGATGAACCCTCCGTACTGGGTCGTTTGTACGATCAACTGCATGATGAGGAAGAAACCCGGGTATGTAAGGATATTCCCGATTCTGCCTGCCGCTCCCTGCCAAGAAATTACTTCGCCTATTTACTGGCCAATACCGCGAACAAGGTGGCGGATGAGCTGGCGAGCGCGCGCCTGGTGTTACCCTGGATGCTTGGCAGTATGGGTATACCGGCGGGCTTCGTGGGTTTTCTCGTGCCGTTGCGGGAAATGGGCGTATTGTTGCCCCAATTATTTATTGCCGCCTATATCCGCAGCCTCTCCAGGCGCAAAGGGGTGTGGCTCGTAGGCGCCGGACTTTGTGCCCTTGCCTTGTCGTGTATGGCCATTGCGAGTCAGACACTGGAAGGCAGCACAGCAGGCTGGGTGATTCTGCTATTGGTGCTGGTGTTCAGTCTGGGGCGTGGGTTTTGTTCCGTTTCCGCCAAGGATGTCATGGGTAAAACGGTATCCAAGACAAGACGTGGCTCCCTCATGGGTCTCAGCGCTGCAATCGCCGGTGTCGCTACGCTGTTGATCGGTATCTATGTGGAAAGATCCAGTGGTACAGCAGAAGATAGCAGCCTGTTTCTTACTCTTTTACTGGGCGCCATTGCAGCCTGGCTGATTTCCATACTGTGCTTTGCCTCCATCAGGGAAGCGCCGGGTGCCACAGAGGGTGGAGAGAGCGCTCTTACAGCCGTAGTCAATAGCCTTTCTCTGCTGAAGACCGATCTTGCCTTTCGTCGCTATGTCATTGCCCGTACCTTGTTGCTGAGTGTAGCGCTGGTGCCACCCTTTTTTGTATTACTTGCCCAGCAGCGTAGCGGAAGTGGGGCGGGGCTTGGTCTGCTGATCATTGCCAGTGGCCTGGCGGGAAGCATCAGTGCGCCGATCTGGGGTCGCATGGGCGACCACAACAGCCGGAATGTGATGGTGTTTGCGGCTCTGGGTGCGGGTGCTACGGGCATGGTGGCGTGGATGCTTGATAGTACCGGGTGGCTGCAGGGCAATCAGTGGATCTATGCCCTGTTATTCCTGATGATTGCCATTTTCCATGGCGGGGTACGGCTGGGCCGCAAGGTTTACCTGGTGGATATGGCCAATGAGAAAACACGTTTTT
>CBDUNQ010000434.1:0-2773 GCA_965368625.1 uncultured Gammaproteobacteria bacterium | reverse complement strand
GACAAAGCGAGATATCGGCGAGGGTCACCGGGCCTTTTTCTTCATGGATGGCAAGATCCATCATGGCAGTGACGGCATACCGGCCTTTGGTAGAGAGTCGCATAGGCTGCCTCGTGGCACTAGGAAATACAGGGCGAGCATGACAATGTTGCCATTCTGACAGAGCCTGACTATTTCAGTCAAGTATTCTCCTGCCTTCCTCGAGGTTATCGGGCGGATTCGCCCTGCAGGGCTTCCCAGACCTCGTCGGGCAGGGGCGGCAGAAAGGCGTGGCCCTGTCGCAGGGAGTATGCCAGCCATTTCTGCAAAAACCGGTTCATCTGCCACTTCAGCCCTAAAGGATAGTCGCTGCGGAAGCGATCGTAATCCCGGTAGCGTGAACCACGGCGGCGGCCGCAGGCGGTGACTTCGGCCACCTGGGCATCATGATAGATTCGAATTTGAATTTCCGGTGCCGGGAAGCGGCCCTCTTCATCTTCGAAATAATAGGTGAGCTTGATGACCGTGGTGTATTTGCAGCGTTCCAGAATGGTCAAATGCAGATCCAGCGCCCCGCAGGCGCGGGAAACCATGTTCTGCGGCAAGTCACCAAAATCAGGTATCATCTGACGTAACTGGATATAGTTACGCTCATACAGGTCCATCAACCCGGGAAAATTTCTGGGTTGGCGAAAGGCAAGACCGGATTGTCGTCTTTCTGTAATCATACGGACCTGATGGTTATGGCAGAATATACAGGCGATCCACAATACGGAACCGCCGTTCACTCCGCACCCTGATTACCCAGGGTATCGGCGCGTAACGGCTCCACTTGACCGAAGCCGGTTTCAAAGTAACCGGTCTTCGCAGTAAAAAACAAGGTTGATTTTTTAAAAATGTCTGCTCATACCATTAAGACCACCCCCTTCAGCGATCAGAAACCGGGTACTTCAGGCTTGCGTAAAAAAGTACGCGTATTTCAGCAGCCACATTACCTTGAAAATTTCGTACAGAGTATTTTCAATAGCCTGGATGACCTGCAAGGCAAGACCCTGGTGGTTGGCGGGGATGGCCGCTTTTACAACCAGGAAGCCATACAGATCATTCTGAAAATGGCCGCGGCCAATGGTGTGGGGCAAGTGTTGGTGGGACAAAACGGAATCCTGTCGACGCCGGCAGCCTCCTGTGTAATTCGTAAATACAGTGCCTATGGCGGCATCGTGCTTTCTGCAAGCCATAACCCCGCCGGGCCCACTGAAGACTTCGGCATCAAATACAATATTGCCAATGGCGGACCGGCACCGGAAGGCATTACCCAGGCCATTTATGAACACAGCCTGAAGATTCAGCAATACCATATACGCCAGGACAAGGATATCGATCTGAGCACTCCGGGCAGCAGCCAACTGGGCGATATGCAGGTGGATGTCATCGACTCGGTGGCCGACTACCAGGAATTGATGGAATCCCTGTTTGATTTTGAAGCCATTGCCAGACTGGTGCAGTCGCCTCATTTTTCCTTGCGCTTTGATGCCATGCATGCGGTAACCGGACCCTATGCCAAAGCGATTTTAGTGGACCAGCTGGGTGCTCCGGCCGACAGTGTGATGAATGCCACACCGCTTACGGATTTCGGTGGCGGCCACCCGGACCCCAATCTCACCTATGCCAAAGAACTGGTGAAGATCATGTATGGTGACAAGGCCGCGGTGTTTGGTGCCGCCTCGGATGGCGATGGCGATCGCAACATGATCCTGGGCGATCACTTCTTCGTGACCCCCAGTGACAGTCTCGCCATTCTGGCCGCCAATGCCACGCGCATTCCCGGTTATCGCAATGGCTTGCGCGGTATTGCCCGCTCCATGCCCACCAGCCAGGCTGCCGACCGGGTAGCGGAACGCCTCGGCATCCCCTGCTTTGAAACCCCCACAGGCTGGAAATTTTTCGGTAACCTGCTGGATGCGGGTATGGCCACCCTGTGCGGCGAAGAAAGCTTTGGCACCGGCTCCGACCATGTGCGGGAAAAAGATGGCCTGTGGGCCGTGCTGTTCTGGCTCAATCTGCTGGCCGTGCGCGATGAATCCGTCGCTGAAATTGTGGCCGACCACTGGCAGCATTACGGCCGTAACTTTTATTCACGCCATGACTACGAAGGTGTGCCCAGCGAAGGCGCCAATGCATTGATGGCGGAAATCAAAGCCGCCATGCCAACCCTACCCGGAAAACCATTCGGAAAATACAAGGTCGCCTTCAGTGATGACTTTGCCTACACCGACCCGGTGGACAACAGCCGCAGCGAAGGACAGGGTATTCGCATCGGTTTTGAAGATGGCTCCCGAATCGTATTCCGCCTTTCCGGCACCGGCACCGAAGGTGCCACCCTGCGAGTCTACATAGAACGCTACGAGCCCCAGGTGGAACTGCAACAACAGGATGCCCAGCAAGCCCTGGCAGACCTCATCGCCATTGCCGATGAAATCGCCGGCATACAACGCCATACGGGCCGCGAAAAACCCACGGTGATCACCTGAAGCCGGCAGGTACCCGAACCCAACCGAAAAACCAAAGCAAGACACCCATTACAGCCAGCACTTTTGAACTGCCCTGCCTTACGCAAGTGCAAACCGCTGCACTATCGAACTGTGCGTTGATGGCCGTACTATTTGGAAGGCGGGATAGACTGTACATTCAGATATCGCCGCGAAACCTGATGACAATATTTACCGTTCAGAATGCTCCATTGTCATTCAAACTATTGAATCATAAATAGAAAAAGTTAAAATCGGTGAGCAAT
>CBDUNQ010000433.1:0-2777 GCA_965368625.1 uncultured Gammaproteobacteria bacterium | reverse complement strand
CGTGAATGCCAATGGCCAGGGCGCTGAGCCAGGCAATACGCACATCTTCGGCCGAGGTCTGGAGTTCGCGGGGTGATGTGAGGCTGGGCATGATTGGCGCATTGTAACGCAACCACAGCAGCTGATAGATAGATTCAAGAGCTGGATTCAAGTGGAAGATTACACAGTTTTTTTTCAGTTTACGGGGGTGCACCCATTGCGGGATAGGTGCATAATGTTGTCCCTGTCGGCTTGCGCTTGCACAAGCCCTCCTGCGCCAGGGGGGGATAAAATGTGCAAATTGTGAACGGGTCGCGCTTTATCTTCACTGCCTGTGGCCGATAGGATGACAGAAGGGAGTGTGGCCAAAGACTGTGTTTTCAAGGAAATTCCACAGTTTTTGTGCATGAATGCCGGGTGGCTACCCACACCTGAACGTGGCCGGTGGCGTAAGGTTCACCGGGCAAGCAGGCGGCAACTTTAAGTCAAAGAGGTGGAAAAGGTGAGATTCATAACCCAAGCCGGATTCTTTGTGTCACTGGTCACCGGTTTCAGCGGTGTCATGGCCGGAGAAGTGCCCAAGGTGGATTACCAGGTGGTGCATGTGCAGATCGCCGGTGGCGGGGCCGATGAAAAGGGCACCATCATGCTGGAAAAGCAGACGGGTCGCAGCTGGTTACTGGTGCAGCGCGGTGGTGCGCAGCCTGCATGGCAGGCATTGCCTTTCGAGCCCGGTTTTGACTTGAATCAGCAAACCCTGCCGCCCGATGTATCACGGATTTACCATCGCCTGGAGCGGGATAAAGGCGGTTGATGGGCCATTTGCCCCGGGCACCCCTGAAATGCGGTGCGCCACGCAAGCTCCGGCACTACAGAATACCTGAATGCGGCTATCCACTTTTACCGATAGCCATTCGCTTTCCTAGAAGTTAATCGCATCATAGGGCGCATCCGCCCCCAGAATCTGCAGACTGATCTGATTTGGCAGACAGGCCGCCACTTCGCCGGCCTGTTGAATCCAGCCCCGTTGAATGCATACCTTGTTATGGCAGGGGGAGGCGACAAAGCGCGCCCGGCCGGTATCCACCTCGATGAGTGTTTCTCCCAGGGGTCCGCGGATCCGGATTTCCTGCTGGCTGAGTGGAGTGCGCTGTGGCGCCTGGCGCTGTACCTGAATCTGCAGCCATTGTCCTGGCTCGGTGCGCCAGTAATGCCAATACAGCCAGGGCAGGCCGGCGGCGATCAGCAGCATCAATCCAATATCGGCCCCTGTGAGTAGCTTCATGGGGGGCTATCCTCCCGCTGCAGCCGTTCCGGTGTCTGCTCGAAGTGCAGCCTGGCTTGCATGGCCCCTGTCAGGTGTGCCGTTCCCTCTGCATCAATGAGTAATACCTGGGTGATGTCGAGGGTGCGGGCCACTTCCCGCCAATGTGCCGGGCCGGCTACAAACAAGGCGGTGGCAGCCGCGTCGGCACGGGCGGCTTGTGGGTGGATGACGGTGACCGAAGTGACTTCCCGGGCCGGAACCCCCTGCTGGGGATCAAGGATATGATGATAGCGCTGACCTTCATATTCGTAAAAGCGCTCGTAATCACCGGACGTGAATACACTCTCATCTTCCCGGATTTCAATCCAGGCCAGTACCCGGTCATTGCGCGGATGGCGAATTCCGATGCGCCAGGGACGATCCGGGCGCTGACCTATGGCCCGCAAATCGCCACCGGCATTGACGATGGCGTTATCAATACCCATGGCCCGCAGCCGGGCAATGGCCAGATCCACGGCATAGCCCTTGGCAAAGGCGCCAAAATCCAGTTGCAGCTTCGGGTTGCTGGAAAACACTTGCCCTTGCCGCCAATGTAAATCCGCAAGGGAGGCTGGCTTTTGGCGCCATGCTTCCAGATCCGTGGTCGCAGGCGGCGGCCCGGCCGGTGGAATATCCGAATGAAATCCCCACAGGGAAACGAGTTGTCCGATGCCTGGATCGAAACGGTAACCACTTGCGCTGGCCAGGGGCGTTGCTTTCTGAATAAGTTCCGCGAGGCTTGGATCAGGGGTTATGGATGCTCCACTGGCCAGCGCGGCATTGAGTCGGGTAAGGGGGCCGGGATACCAGGGATGCCATTGCTGGTGATAGTGTTGAAACAGGTCTTCCACGGAAGTCATGGCGGCATCGGCCTGTTGCGGGTCCGCAGCCACCAGGTTGAGGTCAATGAGGGTGCCAAAGGCAAAGAACCGGCGTTGATGGACCTGGGGTTCCGGTGTGCATCCTGTAGCCAGCAGGCCGGGGAGCAAAAGCCAAAGAAGCAGACTGCGCCGCATCACGGGGTGGCCTTACCGACCCGTTGGGCGATCACTTCCATGAGTTGTCCGGCAATATCGAGGTCGTATTGGGCATCCAGCTCGCGAATGCAGGTGGGGCTGGTGACATTGATTTCCGTAAGATAATCACCGATTACATCCAGACCCACGAATAACAGGCCTTTGGCGCGCAGGGCGGGGCCCACCTGGGCGCAGATCCAGCGGTCACGGTCACTCAGCTCCACACCCATGCCATGGCCGCCGGCCGCCAGGTTGCCCCGGGTTTCCCCGGCTGCCGGAATGCGCGCCAGTGCATAGGGCACCGGTTCGCCATTCACCATCAAAATGCGCTTGTCGCCGGCACTGATTTCCGGAATGAAACGCTGCGCCATGGTCATGCGCTTGCCATGGTCAGTCAGGGTCTCCAGGATCACACTGATATTGGGGTCGTCAGGGCGCACGCCAAAAATGCAAGCGCCGCCCATGCCATCCAGGGG
>CBDUNQ010000432.1:0-2781 GCA_965368625.1 uncultured Gammaproteobacteria bacterium | reverse complement strand
GCGGGGGCTGGATTCGAACCAACGACCTTCGGGTTATGAGCCCGACGAGCTACCAGGCTGCTCCACCCCGCATCAGAAGCAGTGCATTATAGTTACCCATCCGCGGCCTTGCAAGGGTCTGACCGGGAAATTGGTTAATAAAGAATCACATTACTGCACAGGGCCATAAGACCACCGGGGAACAGCCCCAGTGCCAACATGGCCAAGCCATTTGCACTCAGCGCCATACGCAGGTCGATACCCCCTTGCAGGGCGGAATCGTCTTCCGGGGCATCGAAATACATGATTTTCACCATACGGATATAGTAAAAAGCACCAATTACCGAGAAGAACACCGCTACCAGCGCCAACCACACCAGATCAATGGAAACCACCGCTTGCAGGACGGCCAGCTTGGCATAGAACCCTACAGTGGGCGGTACTCCGGCCATGGAAAACATCAGTAACAGCATCATGAAGGCAAACCAGGGGTTACGCGCATTCAGCCCCTTGAAATCGCTGAGTTGATCGGCTTCGAAGCCGGCGCGACTGAGCAACACGATCATGCCAAAAGCCCCGGCCGCCATAATGGCATACACGATGGTGTAAAACATGGCAGCCGAATAGCCTTCCTGAGTGCCCGAGAGAATACCGAGGATCAGGAACCCCACATGGGAAATGGTGGAGTACGCCAGCATGCGTTTGAGATTGGTCTGTGCCACGGCGATCACATTCCCCAGTGCCACGGAAAGCACGGCGAGTATAATCAGCATGCCCTGCCAGTCGGCCACCAGGCCGCCCAGGGAATCCACCAGTACCCGCATCACCATGGCAAAGGCCGCCAGTTTCGGGGCACTGCCGATGAACAGGGTTACCGGAGTGGGTGCGCCATGGTATACATCAGGGATCCACATGTGGAAAGGTACGGCACCCAGTTTGAAAGCCAACCCCACCACCACAAAACAGAGGGCGAAGATCAGGGTGATGCTGGGCGTTTCTCCACTGCTGAGTTCCAGCACCTTCTCCCCTACGGCACCGATTTCCAGTTCCCCGGTCACGCCATAGAGCATGGAAATACCGTATAACAACATTCCAGAAGCCAGCGCGCCCAGCACGAAATACTTCATGGCCGCCTCAGAGCAGTCGGCGTTATCGCGATGGTAGGCCACCATGGCATAGAGTGACAGTGACAGCAGTTCCAACCCGAGATAGATGGTGAGGAAATGGTTGGCCGAAACCATGATCATCATGCCCAGCATGGCAAACAGGCCGAGCACGTAGAACTCCCCCTTGAACAACCCTCGGTCCTGCAGATAAGGGCGTGCATAGAGAAACGCAGCACCCGTCACCAGATAAATAAACAATTTCAGGGTGCTACCCATGGGGTCATTCACGTAGGTGGCGCCAAAGGCCAGGGCCGGCTCCGGGCTTTGCACACCCAGGGTGATCACTGCAGCAATGAGCAGCGTCGCCTGAGTCATCAAATAGGTGATTATGCGGCTGTCATCGCGAATGAACAGATCCAGCACCAGGATGATGCAGGCCATGCTGAGCACGAAAATCTCAGGTAGCGCCAGCAGGTATTCAGCGGTTTCAACGGGCATAACAGTTCCTATTCACAATACTTCCCAGGTTTCGACTTACAGCTTGGAAACCGTCACATGAGTCAACAGATTTTCCACCGTGGCATGCATCACATCCACCAGCGGTGCGGGATAGATGCCAAAAAACAGCACCAGTAACGCAAGGCTGCCGAGAACGGCCATTTCCCGCAGGTTTACATCTTCCAGCTTGGCTACCTGTTCATTGGCCACCGGCCCATACACCACCCGCTTGATCATCCACAGGGTGTAGGCGGCACCCAGTATCAGGGTGGTGGCCGCCAGGAAGGCATACCAGAAATTGGCCTTGAAGCTGGCCAGAATCACCATGAACTCGCCGACAAAACCGGAGGTGCCCGGCAAACCGGAGTTGGCCATAGCAAACAGTACAAAGAAACCGGCAAAGATGGGCATGCGGTTGGCGACGCCGCCGTAATCGCCGATCTGGCGACTGTGCATGCGGTCATAGAGTACGCCAACACTGAGGAATAGCGCGCCGGAGATGAAGCCATGGGAAATCATTTGCACCATGCCGCCTTCGATCCCCATGGCAGCCCCCTGCAGCTCACCGGTGTTCCGCAAAATGCTGAATACGATGAAAAAGCCCAGGGTAACAAAGCCCATATGCGCTATGGAGGAATAGGCAATGAGCTTTTTCATATCTTCCTGCACCAGTGCCACAAAACCGATGTATACCACCGCCACCAGGGACATGAGAATAATCAGCCAATCCAGTTCATTACTGGCATCAGGGGTAATGGGCAGACTGAAACGCAAAAAACCATAGCCACCGATCTTGAGCATGATGGCGGCCAGGATCACCGAACCTCCCGTGGGAGCCTCCACGTGGGCATCGGGTAACCAGGTATGCACCGGCCACATGGGTACTTTCACCGCAAAGGCCAGCAGGAAGGCCAGGAAAATGAGAATCTGTTCAGTGAGGCCGAGTTTCAGATGATGGAAGTCCAGAATGCCGAACAGCCCTCCTGACTGGTTATACATATAGATCAGGGCAATGAGCATGAATACCGAGCCCAGGAAGGTGTAGAGAAAGAACTTGATAGTGGCATAGACTCGCCGCGGGCCACCCCAGACGCCAATGATAATGAACATGGGTACCAGCATCCCTTCCCAGAACACATAGAAGAGCACGGCATCCAGCGCGGAAAACACCCCCACCATGAGACCTTCCATAATGAGA
>CBDUNQ010000431.1:0-2784 GCA_965368625.1 uncultured Gammaproteobacteria bacterium | reverse complement strand
GGGCGGGGCAGAATCCAGTGCTGCCACGGCACACAGTAGCCCGCTGTCTTCCCGGAATATCATACGAGATTCAAATATGCATGAACTACGGGGTTGGTAATGACCACAGAACGCTATGAAGTATTGATCATCGGTGGAGGTGTATCGGGATCTGCGCTGCTATATGAATTGGCGCGCTTTACCGACATCGCTCACATCGGACTGGTGGAAAAATATGCGGCACCGGCGCGGGTCAATTCCCTCTCCAGCAATAACAGCCAGACCCTGCACTGCGGTGATATTGAAACCAATTACACCCTGGAAAAGGCCCTCAAGGTACAGCGTGCCGCCGGTATGCTGGCGCGTTATTGTCTGCAACAACCCGACCGTGACCATTTGATTTACCCCTATCCGAAGATGGTACTGGGAGTGGGGCCCGATGAATGCGCCTTGCTGCGTGCCCGCTATGAAGATTTAAAACCCCATTATCCCCATCTGCGCCTGTTGGATAAAAAAGAGATCGCCAAAATCGAACCCGCCGTGGCCACGGGGGCCGATGGACGACTGCGGGAAGAGGAATTGCTGGCCCTGGGTTCCACGGAAGAATATACCGCGGTGGATTTTGAAGCGGCGGCCCGTTCCTTTGTGCGTCAGGCGCAAAAGGTGGAAGGCAAGCACATCGATATTCATTACAACGAAACCGTGTTGCACATCAAAATCGAAGAAGCCCGGTTTCTGGTGGAAACCGAACACACCTGCTACCAGACGCGTTCGCTGGTGGTCTGTGCCGGTGGCCATAGCCTCATGCTGGCCCAGGATCTGGGGTATGGCCTGGAATATTCCTGTTTACCGGTAGCGGGCAGTTACTATTTCACTCCACAGATCCTCAATGGCAAGGTGTACACCGTCCAGAATGACAAACTGCCCTTTGCCGCCATCCACGGTGATCCCGATGTGCTGGTGCCGGGCAAGACCCGCTTTGGTCCCACGGCCCTGATCCTGCCCATCCTGGAGCGTTACAACTATAAAACCCTGCCCGATTTCCTGCGGGTATTCCGTTTCGATCGGCGCGTAGCCAAGGTATTGTGGGATTTGTTCAAGGTGCCCGATATCCGCAATTACATGATCAAGAATGTATTGTTTGAAATCCCCTTTATCCGCAAGATTCTGTTCCTGCGGGATGTACGCAAGATCGTGCCTTCCATAAAGTATTCCGACCTGAGCTTTGCCCGCCATGTGGGCGGTATACGCCCACAGTTGATCGACAAGCCGGGTACCCGGCTACTGATGGGCGAAGCGAAGATCGACACGGGCATCGGCGCCATTTTCAATATGACGCCATCACCGGGTGGCACTTCCTGCCTGGAAAATGCTGAGCAGGATATGCGTACCCTGGTGAAGTTCCTTGGGGCCCGCATCGATGAAGAAGCCTTTCGCAAGGAGTTATTGGAAGAGGGACTGCCCTAGGGTTTCTCATTCATGTGCAGCCGGATCCATCCCGGTTGCGGGTCTTCCTGGGAAGGGATCGGTACATCAAATCTAATTTCCAACGGAGTGTTATCCCACCCAATGCACCCGGTCACGGCTGATCCAGTTCCGATAATTGTATAGGTATTCATTGAGTTGCATTTCCAGCAGGCTGTGTGCATCTGCCTTGAATCTGGCGAAGTGATTATAAAAATTTTATTTACTAAGACACATTCGAAAATTACTATGAAAAAGGGAGTAAGACCCGCTTCAGGTGGCTTGTGTCAATGAAAAGCCCATTGGATTCGTGTCTGGTATCACAGCTTTACTCTGTAGGAATAGTTGAACAATAATTATTTTTTCATATGCGTACTTCATAGCAGTCCAAGTAGTAGTCCAAAGGAGAGGACAATGAATAATAATATTCAGAAAAGTATAGCAAGGAGCAAGGTCAGGGAATCCCTGGCAACGGCATTGATGCTGCCCATGGCAATCATTGGTAGTAATTTACAGGCGGCTACCGTCCATTTGGCTGGCCAGACGGTGGATTTCTATTACGATGATATCCAGCCCGGGCTTGCCTATTTCGGGGCGCCACAGTTATCGGCTTCGGGTAATGAATTGATTATTGCCTCTCAACCCACTGGAATGTATGCGCAGTCTGTTGATGGTGTTGGTGATCATACGGGTTCATTTACCGATGCCATCTCAATGTCTTTTACCATCCGTGCGGTAGCGCGCTCGGCGGATGCATCTTTTGCATCCATTGATTATCTTCAATCTGGCGTGTATTCAATGAGCAGCTCTGATCCGGGGAACACATTTGTCGCAGTGGGCTCAATACTTTCAGTTGTTAATACTACTGATATCGCTAATGAATATCCTACAGAAATACGGAGTTACTCTGACCTGACGATTGCCGATGGTAATCTCCATAGCTGGCGTGCTTCGGGGACCACTGATCTTTCCGGAGCGAATTTTTCCGGAGTTGGCGACATTATGGTATCGCTGGTTGCCAACCTTACCGCAGGAAGTGCGGGTGTCGGCGATAGTGCCTTCATTGAGATATCAGGATATGGCGGGGGCATTGTCATCGGCTTGAATAGCGTGGTGCCCGTACCTGCAGCCCTGTGGCTGTTTGGTTCCGGTCTGTTGGGGATGGTAGGTGTAGCCAGCGTGCGTGGTCGCATTGGCAGAGCGGGTCCACAAGTGCCATAACACTCGCCTTGCGTAATGAGGCTTGGCCTAAGGTGAAGCGACCATCGGAATACTGGTCCCTTATCCCGGCTCGAACCGGCGGCTCCGAATGGCGCTCGATACCGCCTTGGCGGCCTTCTC
>CBDUNQ010000430.1:0-2789 GCA_965368625.1 uncultured Gammaproteobacteria bacterium | reverse complement strand
CCATGGGTACACGGCCACTGGAAGTGGCCGCCACACTCGGGGCCGGACCCTGGGAGCGCTTTTTCACCATCGCAGTACCCTTGGCACGCCCCGGATTTCTCACCGGTGCGGTACTCAGCTTTGCCCATACCATTGGTGAATTCGGTGTGGTGTTGATGATTGGTGGCAGTATTCCCGGAGAAACCAAAGTACTGTCCGTTGCCATCTACGATCATGTGGAAGCCCTGGAATGGCCACAGGCACATCTGCTGGCTGCAGGCATGCTGCTGTTTTCCTTTATTGTGGTGCTCATTACCTACTGGTGGGCACAGCGGCTGCAACGGTCACCGGCACGCGTACCATGAGTCTTGAATTGAAATTCCAGGTACCGCGACGGGACTTTACCCTGGAGGTGGCCACACAGTTACCGGGAAGCGGGGTAACGGCCATTCTCGGACCATCCGGTTGCGGCAAGACCAGCTTGCTGCGGGCCATTGCCGGACTGGATAGCAGCCTCAATACCTATCTGCAGATCAATGGTGAAATCTGGGAAGATGCTGCCCGGGGGATTCACCTGCCCACACACACGCGTCCCCTGGCCTATGTATTTCAGGAAGCGAGTCTGTTCCCGCACCTCACAGTGGAACAGAATGTAGTCTATGGCTGGAAACGGACACCTGCCTCCCGTCGTACCTTTACGTTGGAGCAAATGGTGGAATGGTTCGGTATCGGCCATTTGCTGCAGCGCGATCCGGCCACGCTCTCAGGTGGGGAACGACAACGGGTGGCCATGGCCCGTGCATTAGCCACCAGCCCCAGCCTGCTGCTCATGGATGAACCCCTTGCTGCGCTGGATGAAGCGGGCAAGGCCGATATTCTTCCCTACCTGGAACGCCTGCATGAAACCCTTTCCATCCCTGTGCTCTATGTATCCCACGCCATGGAAGAAGTCATGCGTTTCGCAGACCAATTGCTGTTACTGGAACAGGGCAGGGTGGTGGCCAATGGGCCCATAGAGGAATTACTGGTACAGACCGACTTGCCCCTGGCCCGTACTGAAGGGGCGGCTTCCCTGCTGACCGCAACCGTGGAAGCGCATGATGAAGCCCACCACCTCAGCATTCTGGATTTTCCCGGTGGCCAGCTCTCCATCGTACGGCAAGAGCTACCCCTTGGATCCCAACAACGGGTACGAATACATGCCCGTGATGTCAGCCTGACGCTGGCACATCATCAGGACAGTAGCATCCTGAATATATTCCCGGCACGGGTACGGGAACTCCAGCCATTGCAGGCAGGACAGGTATTGGTAAAGCTGGGAATCGGCGATGATCACGCCTTACCATTGCTGGCCAGAGTGACGGAAAAATCGGTAGATCATCTCCAACTGGCGCCCGGCTTGACGCTGTTTGCCCAGGTGAAAAGCGTGGCCTTACTACGTTAGTGAAACCATGGATGAGCGGGTCATTGCCAGATAAGTGAAGCGATCCTCCGACGTTGACACCCGGTTTCCTGTTTCCTGGATAGTGACTGCCAGCCAAAGATCGCCGCACGCGTGACATCTCGCAATAACGCGGTTAAGCAAAGGATCTTCATCCCAACACAGGCCGGGGGCTCTTTACCCTGGTACTTGCGTAAGTAGTAAAAATTCCACATTCCCGCCTGGCAGCATGCCACAGTTTTTTCCACCCAGTTAAGCCTACGCTGATGTGCAAGTGAACCGGTACGTTGCTACATTGCCGCAGGCGGTGTCGTGCCGGATGTTCATCAGGAGGCACTACCATGGTAGACAAAAAAGGAAAAGACACGAATAAAAGCAAGAAATCAATCAATGAAAAGCTGAGTAGCAGTCAGATTCGGGCGCTGGAGGGAACACGAAAATCCCTGCTGGCAAAGCTCTATGCCGTACAGATGATCAACCCGGAATTGATGGATGAATTTTTTCCCTTCCTGGGAACCACACACTGGGAAGAATTACTTTGCGTGGGTTTCAACCCACAGGCATCGCAACTGGAAGCCGTAGTCAGTATTAAACAGGAAAGCGGATATAGCGGCTCTCTTTGCACTCGAGGCTCTACGGAGTATATCCGCTTCTTTATCGATTGGCGTGATGGCGCCGGCTTTCAGGATGTGGGTTTGACGAGCTTCAAGGCCCATGACATTTCCGATGCCCCGCCAGGGCCCCAGCACCCCATCGCACATATGGTGTATCTGCAACTGGATGATGCCACGCGGCGGAAGTGTTGCAAAACCAGTGTACTGCCACGGGTACGTGCCGTGCTGGCCTGGAACCAGATCCCACCCTTGAATCCCAATTTCATACCCGCGTTTGGTAATCGCCGGGATGCCACCATTCAGGTGCGCCCGAAATTCACCCTGGCCTGCCTGCTGGCGGATCAGGTATTCGATAATCCAGTGCTGGAAGCCTTTGATCCCATTGCTCCACTGAAAATGAAGGCGCTGCAGCCCGTCGCCTGGAATGAACTGCAAAAGCAATACAAGGTGGATCGGGTACCGGACCATCGTCTGGTCTATGATGCACTGGGTCCCCTGTATCATGGCGGTGAACAACTGGCACTGGCCAGTTTGCAACCGGATTTCAGTCAACTGGGTAAGCTGGACCTGGACATCAGCGCCATACTCAAGGCCCTGGATGATGAAAAGGCCAATACCAGTTATGAAGAATTGGTCTGTGCCGGGTTGAATACGGCCACTGATACCCTGGGTGCCGTGATCCATGTTAAAAAGAACAGTGGCTACAGTGGTAGCCTGTGCCAGTCGGGCAGTAAGGAATACGTGGCCTTCTGGGC
>CBDUNQ010000429.1:0-2794 GCA_965368625.1 uncultured Gammaproteobacteria bacterium | reverse complement strand
AAAGCCGAAGGGCTGGCCGCTGTAGAGGTCATCGAACAGGCCAAGCGGGAAGCCCTGGAAAACTGCCAGGCCCATACACAGCAGAAATGCATACTGTATGACGTAAACGAAAGGCAGGTTTTTGATGCCGGGCACTGGACTACCCTTTGGGGACCTTATGCTTCCGACGAGCAGGCCGCACGCGCCAAAACCGGTACCCGGGTAGGCATGCGATTCCCTGATATTCGCTGGCGGGAATCCGACACCCATACGTCAATTTCACAGTTGCAGGGTTCAGTGGTGATTCTCCACTTCTGGGGTTCCTGGTGCCCTCCCTGCCTGCGGGAATTTCCTTCATTGCAAGAGGCGCATACGATCTTGCAGGAAAATTTTGCAGGGCAGCTGCAGATGCGGCTGCTGCAGGTTCGGGAACCCTTCGCACAGGCACTGGAATGGGCCAGGGATAATGATTTTGCAGATCTGCCATTGCGTGACTCCGGCAATAATGGTGATACCGATTCACATTTCTATCTTGCCGATGACAGCACGCTCAGTGATCGCAGCATTGCCCGTGCGTTTCCCACCACCTATATACTGGATCGTAATGGACTGGTGATTTTCTCCCATTACGGCCCCATTCATGACTGGTCGGAATATGTGGATTTCATCGCCCATGCGGTGAACATGACAGGCAATTCGACACTGGATGGCACTACGCCCTAGCAATCACTGACGAGGACCGGCGATGAAGTGGTTACTCGAGCTACTTGGCATGCCCGCCCCAGATACCAACGAGGATGCGGAACTCACCCATGCTGTGGAAAGGGTCGTGGATGGCATAGACCCCCGCCTACGCCTGCTTCCCGGCTATCAGAGCCGATTGATGCCATCTCTCAAGATTGCCTTGGCCCATATCGACAAAATGGTGGAACAAATTCCCGGCCCACTGGAACTCAGCCGCGAAACCTACGTATCGAACCCGGAGGTGAAGGCCTTTTTTGTTTCCGCGGAAGAACTCAGTGCCTTTCTGCAACGAAATAGCGAACCCGGTTGTTGCAGCCATTCGGATCCCGGCGTGGCAGACAATGGAATCTGGGCCTTACTTTGCGCCAACAAGGAAGAAAGGACCCTATTGGGCATGGATCTCAGCGGCAATGAAATTCGACGGGAAGTAAAACAAACAGCCATTAATTTTTATGACCACAAACTCATGGCACCCGCCACCAGCGAAGACAGCGTGCGCTGTGGAATTAAAAAATGCATATTCGATGGATTGATCACCCACTGCCTGCAACATGTGCTTTCTCTCAAAAATCAGCGTCAGGAACTGGAAGATCAGCGTCGCATACTGCATGCAAGGTTACGTGCGCGTCAGTCTCAGGGTAATGGACTCAGTCACCTGATGGCTTCCGCCAGGTCGCAGGAAACCGATATAGAGAGCATACAGGAAGACTTGCTGCTTACCGAAGCGCAACTGCACCAGCTTCCCGCCAGCGACAAGGTGCTGGAGTCCTATCTACAGGAAATTCAGGAAATTTTTCAACGCCCCGATCATTTTATTGAAATGAATGTAGCGTGCTTTCGCCTGAATCACATGGGGATTCGCGTGGATGGCGACACCGGCCTGCCTGCCAGCACGGTTTGTTTTTCCGAGCTGGAAATTGCTCAGGTATTGCGACGGGTGGTTACCTTGGTGCATTTTCAACCACCCATGCCCGGGTGATTATCAGGACATCGTCGCCATAGGGGTCTGGCAGACACCAACAGACGGCTTACTGGTTCGCCGGTCAGGTGAATGCATTGAAATCACCCTTTTCCGCGGGTACTGGTTTTATTGGGTTTGGCGTTCTTTTCAATAAATTGAATAATCATTCCCGCAACGTCTTTGCCGCTGGCATTTTCAATGCCTTCCAGACCCGGTGATGAATTCACTTCCATTACCACGGGTCCGTGATTGGACCGCAGAATATCAACCCCAGCCACATTCAAACCCATGACACGAGCGGCACGCACGGCAGTGGAACGCTCTTCCGGGGTCAGCTTTACCAAAGTGGCGGTTCCTCCACGGTGCAGATTGGACCTGAATTCGCCTTCTTTTGCCTGACGCTTCATGGCCGCCACCACTTTTTCACCAATGACAAAGCAACGGATATCCGCGCCGCCCGCTTCCTTGATGTATTCCTGCACCAGGATGTTGGCATTCAGGCCCATAAAGGCCTCTATGACACTTTCAGCAGCCTTTTGGTTTTCTGCCAGTACCACGCCGATGCCTTGCGTGCCTTCCAATAACTTGATCACCACGGGTGCGCCACCCACCATGGTCAGCAAATCGTCCACATCATCCGGCGAATGGGCATATCCGGTCACCGGCAGACCGATACCCTTGCGGGACAACAGTTGCAACGATCGCAGTTTGTCACGGGAGCGCGATATGGCAACCGATTCGTTTAGCGGATAGACACCCATCATTTCAAACTGCCGCATCACCGCAGTCCCGTAAAAAGTGATGGAGGCGCCGATGCGTGGAATCACCGCATCAAATTCCGTCAATAATTCACTGCGATAATGTATCTCGGGACGACCTGAAGCGATATTCATGTAACAACGCAGGGCATCCAGCACCCGCACTTCATGACCTCGCTCTTGAGCCGCCTCCACCATGCGACGCGTGGAATACAGCTTGGCGTTACGCGAAAGAATGGCAATTTTCATGGTAAACCTCCCTATGGGATACTAGCCCCTGCAGTACAAGGAACCACCTGTGTCTTAGGGCCTGTTAACCCTAATCGGATGGATGCTGCTGGGTCGCTTTTTT
>CBDUNQ010000428.1:0-2795 GCA_965368625.1 uncultured Gammaproteobacteria bacterium | reverse complement strand
GTAGTGAATGCCTTGTCTGAGACACTCAAACTAACCATCCATCGTAATGGCAGCCTTGACATTACATTTATTACACAATTGCGAGCCCGCCGGAAAATCACTGGCCTCGGTTTCTTCCGCGACTTTGACAGATGCCTCATATTGTGCTCGCTTTTCTTCTATGAGTTTCTTCTGGTGCTCATCCAGGCTGTCGTCCTTGATCATACCGATCATGCGCAGATGACACTCAATGGCATCGCCGATTTCCGCCACCAGGGAAGGCATATACTTGCCACCCTTCTTGAAGTACCCGCCCCGGGGATCAAACACCGAGCGCAGCTCTTCCACCAGAAATGTCACATCACCACCTTTACGGAATACCGCTGACACAATGCGCGTGAGTGCCACAATCCACTGAAAATGATCCATGTTTTTCGAGTTGATAAAAATCTCGAAGGGGCGCCGCAATTCATGCTCGGTACCGGGATTCAATATAATGTCATTGATGGTGACGTACAGTGCATGCTCTGAAAGAGGTGTTTTGATTTTATAGGTGGAACCCACCAGCATCTCGGGGCGCTTGAGCTTTTCATGCAGTTGCACTACTTTTTCTGCAGGCTCCACTGTTTTTTCCGCCGCCGCTGTGGCTTCCGCCTCCTTGGCAACGGTATATCCAACAATTTTCTTTTCAATCTTGATAGCCATTTCTCTCTCCTGGATTCCGCTGCCCACGACTAAAACTTACCGTAATACCCTTCCTTGAGCGCATCATATAAATTGGCAGCCGTATGCATTTCGCCATCATATTCAATTTCTTCATTCCCTTTCAGCTCTACTACAGAACCATCCTCGAGAGTGAATCGGTAAGTGGTATTACTCAGATCCGACTCTTTCACCAGGACACCCTGAAATGCCTCCGGATTGAAACGGAAGGTGGTGCACCCCTTCAAGCCCTGCTGATAGGCGTAATGATAAATGCTTTTGAAATCCTCATAAGGGTAGCTGGTAGGCACATTGGCGGTTTTGGATATGGAAGAGTCGATCCATTTTTGCGCCGCTGCCTGTATATCCACATGCTCGCGGGGAGAGATATCATCCGCCGCAATAAAGTAATCGGGCAATTGCTCGCCTTTTTCTTCCGAGCCGGGCATGGCATCCGCATTGACCAGTTCACGATAGGCAAGTAGCTCAAAGGAATATACATCCACCTTTTCCTTACTCTTCTTACCTTCACGAATCACATTGCGGAAGTAGTGATGGGCGAAACTCGGCTCAATGCCATTACTGGCATTATTGGCCAGCGAAAGGGAAATCGTGCCCGTCGGCGCAATGGAAGTATGGTGGGTGAAACGTGCACCGATCTGTTCCAGCTCACTCACCAGGGCCGGGTTTTCCATGGCCACCTGCTGCATGTAACGACTGTAGCGGGCATGCAATACCTTGCCCTTCACCTTGTCGCCCACATGATAACCATCCTTCTTCATTTCCGGCCGTTGACGCAGCATTTCTGCCGTGACATCAAATTCTTCTTCCATGATGGGTGCCGGCCCCTTTTCGCGGGCCAGGGCCAGCGATTCCTGCCAACCCGCCATGGCCAGCTCACGGCTGACACGCTCGGTGAATTCCAGTGAATCCGGGCTGCCGTACTTCATTCGCAACATGGTAAGGGTGGAGCCCAGACCCAGAAAACCCATGCCATGACGGCGCTTGCGCGTGATTTCATCGCGCTGCTGATCAAGAGGCAAGCCATTGATTTCCACCACGTTATCCAGCATACGGGTAAAAATAGCCACCACCTTGCGATACTCTTCCCAGTCAAACCAGGCCTTTTCGGTAAAGGGGTCCCGAATAAACTTGGTGAGATTCACCGAGCCCAGCAGGCAGGAACCATACGGCGGCAGTGGCTGTTCACCACAGGGGTTGGTGGCGCGGATATTTTCACAGAACCAGTTATTGTTCATTTCATTGACCTTATCAATGAGAATGAAACCCGGTTCGGCAAAATCATAGGTGGATGCCATGATCACATCCCACAGGCGCTGGGCGCGAATGGTGCGATATACCTTGCAGGCCACCAGGCCGGAGTCATTGGTCACATATTTATTCTTGTAGGGCCATTCGCGCCATACCACCTGCTCAGGGTCATGGATATCTATGTCATCCAGCTCCACTTCCTTGGCAGTCACCGGAAAGGCCAGCTTCCAATCGCCATTGGCTTGCACCGCTTCCATGAATTCACGGGTGATGAGCAGGGAGAGATTGAACTGCCGCAGCCGGCCATCCTCACGTTTGGCGCGGATGAAATCCATCACATCGGGATGCCCTACATCAAAAGTGGCCATCTGCGCACCACGCCGTCCCCCGGCACTGGAAACGGTGAAGCACATCTTGTCGTAGATATCCATAAAGGAGAGGGGACCGGAAGTATACGCACCGGCGCCGGAAACATAGGCACCTTTAGGCCGCAAGGTGGAAAACTCGTAACCAATGCCACAACCGGCTTTAAGGGTCAGCCCCGCCTCATGGACCCGCTCCAGGATATTGTCCATGGAATCACGGATGGTGCCGGAAACCGTACAGTTGATAGTGGAGGTGGCCGGCTTGTGTTCCTGCGCTCCGGCATTGGAAGTGATGCGGCCGGCCGGTATCGCTCCATGGCGCAGGGCCCAGAGAAATTGCTCATTCCAGTAGGCGCGCTTGTCATCGGTGGTTTCCACCTCCGCCAAGGCCTTGGCAACCCGCTGATAGGTGGCATCGATGGTTTCATCGAGATTGGTTCCATCTTTCTTTTTAAGGCGGTATTTCTTATCCCAGAT
>CBDUNQ010000427.1:0-2798 GCA_965368625.1 uncultured Gammaproteobacteria bacterium | reverse complement strand
CCGGGTATCGGCTTCGGTGATTATGGCGATACCCACGTGCGCTTTGGATTGATTGAAAACGAGCACCGTACCCGTCAGGCGGTACGTTGCATTCGCGAAATGTTTCGAAAAGATGAGAAACGAGCAACCGTCTCCGGGGGAGAATAATGTTACAACCTGTGAACGTGGGTCTGCTGGGTCTGGGTACAGTGGGTGGCGGCACCTTCAATGTATTGACGCGCAATGCCGAAGAAATCACCCGCCGTGCCGGTCGGGGGATTCGGATCTCCCATGCCGCAGCCCGTGAATTCGATGCGGCGCGTTTGCCCGGCATTGATAACATCACTACCAGTGCCGATGCCTTTGCGGTGGTCAATGATCCCGCCGTGGATATCGTGGTGGAACTCATTGGCGGCTACAGCCCGGCCAAGGAACTGGTGTTGCAAGCCATCGAAAACGGCAAGCATGTGGTTACCGCCAACAAGGCCCTCATTGCCTTGCATGGCAATGAAATCTTTGCTGCGGCGCAAAAGAAAGGCGTAATGGTGGCCTTTGAAGCCGCCGTGGCCGGGGGCATTCCCATTATCAAGTCCATTCGCGAAGGTCTGGCCGCCAACCAGATCGAATGGCTGGCGGGTATCATCAATGGCACCGGCAATTTCATTCTCACGGAAATGCGCGACAAGGGCCGCGACTTTGATGATGTGCTGAAAGAAGCCCAGGCCCTGGGCTATGCGGAAGCCGATCCCACCTTTGACGTGGAAGGCATCGATGCCGCGCACAAGCTCACCATACTGGCATCCCTGGCCTTTGGCATTCCCCTGCAATTCGACAAGACCTATACCGAGGGTATCAGCAAAATCACCCGTGAAGATGTGGCCTTTGCCGAAGAGCTGGGTTACCGCATCAAGCACCTGGGCTTTTCCCGGCGCACGGAGGCGGGCGTGGAGTTGCGAGTACATCCCACCCTCATTCCACATCGGCGCTTGATCGCCAATGTGGATGGGGTGATGAATGCCGTACTCATCAAGGGGGATGCCGTGGGACCCACCCTGTACTATGGGGCCGGAGCCGGTTCCGAACCCACGGCCTCGGCGGTGGTGGCGGATATTGTGGATGTGGTGCGTACCCTTACCGCCGATCCGGAAAACCGCGTGCCGCATCTGGCGTTTCAGCCGGGCGCGTTGGCGGATCTGCCCATTCTGCCCATGGAGGAAGTGGAAACGGCGTATTATCTGCGCATGTGTGCCGTGGATCGTCCCGGGGTGCTGGCCGATGTCACCCGCATACTGGGTGATCTGGGCATCAGTATTGAAGCCATCATTCAAAAGGAACCCGCCGAGGGCGCCAGTGATGTGCCGGTGATCATGCTCACCCGCATGGTGAAAGAGCGCCAGATGAACCAGGCCATTGAACGCATCGAAGCGCTGGATGCCTTGCATGGTAGTGTCACCCGCATTCGCGTTGAACACCTCGACGCCTCTTAAAGATTACATTCAGGAATACCGTTATGCCATTTCGTACTCGTTATACCGGACTCATCAATCGTTATCGTGACCGCCTTCCCGTTCATGACGATACCCGCATCATCAGCCTGGGTGAGGGCAATACGCCACTCATCCGCCTGAACAACATTCCCCGCCAGATGGGTAAGGAAGTGGATATCTACGTGAAATACGAAGGCTTGAATCCCACCGGTTCCTTCAAGGACCGCGGCATGACCATGGCCGTGACCAAGGCGGTGGAAGAGGGCAGCCGCGCCATTATCTGTGCCTCCACCGGGAACACATCCGCCGCCGCTGCCGCCTATGCGGCACGGGCCGGCATCACCGCCTTTGTATTGATCCCCGAAGGCAAGATCGCCATGGGCAAGCTGGCCCAGGCCATGATGCACGGTTCCGTGGTGTTGCAGATTCGCGGGAATTTCGATGAAGGCATGCAGTTGGTCAAAGAAGTGGCGGAAGAGGCCCCGGTCACCATCGTCAACTCCATCAATCCCTATCGTCTGCAGGGGCAGAAAACCGCCGCCTTTGAAATCATCGAAGAACTGGGCCGCGCTCCCGATTATCACTGCCTGCCCGTGGGCAATGCCGGCAATATCACCGCGCACTGGATCGGCTACTGCGAGTATTCCGCCGCTTCCGGTGATCATGTCACCGCGGCCTGCTCCCTGTGTGATGGCCATTGCAGCTATGCCGGTGGCGCCATTGTGGGCAACCGTCCCAAGATGGTGGGTTATCAGGCCGCCGGTTCCGCGCCCTTCCTGCGCGGTGAAATGGTGGATAACCCCGATACCGTGGCCACGGCCATTCGCATCGGTCATCCCCAATCCTGGGACAATGCCTGGAAGGTAAAAGAGGAATCCGGTGGCTGGTTCGACGAATGCACCGATGAAGAAATCCTTGCCACGCAAAAACTGCTGGCGCAAAAGGAAGGCATTTTCTGTGAGCCGGCCTCGGCCACTTCCCTGGCTGGTGCCCTGCGGGATATCAAGAATGGCAAGATTCCCGAAGGCAGTTCCGTGGTGTGTACCCTCACCGGTCACGGCCTCAAGGATCCCGATACAGCCATACAACAAAGCCAGGGTGGCGTGCTCACCATCGATGCCGCTCTGGGCCCGGTGAAGGATGCCATCCTCAGTAATATGAAGTAAGGTTTTTCATCCCTCTTGTCATACCGGCGCAGGCTGGGGCAATGCCGGTGGTTAGAAAAAGGCTCGTCATACCGGCGTAGGCCGGTATCTCATGATGTTGGTAGGAGAGTTAAGGGATCCCGGCCTGCGCTGGGATGACGGTAGCTTTTTTTTAAGAATACTGTGC
>CBDUNQ010000426.1:0-2800 GCA_965368625.1 uncultured Gammaproteobacteria bacterium | reverse complement strand
CGATATCATTGCCTACCGGGCAGACCAGGGTGCAACGGCCGCACAGGGTGCAGCTGTCATACACCAGGGTTTCCCACTCCGTGAGCAGATCATCGGTGATCGCTTTCGCCAGTCCCAGTGCCTTGGAGAGCTTGCCCCAGAAGGTGTATTCCTGCTTCCAGACACGACGCAGAGGTTCCACCTTGTAGATGGGGGTATATCTGGGATCCTTGGTTTCCGTGTAAAACAGGCAGGCATCGGCACACAGTCCACAGTGAACGCAACTGCTGAGAAAGGAGGCTACCGGAGCATCGATCTGTTCCTTCAGTGCATGAATGCCCTTCTCCAGTGTAGCGCTCATGATTGCACCCCCTTGAAACCGGAAACCGCGCCGTTATACCAGCGTGAAATGACAAAAGTGAAGGTATGCATCAACTTGGTGAAAGGGAAGGCCACCAGAAGGAGTTCCACACTGAGTATATGAATCGCCAACAGGGACGTGCCGCTCAAGCCGACGCGGTGAAACGCCAGGTAGCCGGTCAGCATCGGCAGAAAGGTGAGCAGCCACACCAGGTAATCCTGAAAATGGCTCAGAAAGCGCATGAGTGGATCACGAATACGATGTATCAGCACGGCAATCAGGGCGATCAGGGTCATGACCGTGGCGGCATCCACCACGGGGGTGGGTAGTGCCGGCCAGCTGATACCGGTCAATTCTTTGAAGAGGAGAATGTGTGGCGCAAAGAACAGAATGGCGATGAATAGGCCCAGATGAAACACATAACCGGAAACCACGGTGAACAATGAGCGCTTCAAAGTATCGCTCTGGGGTATGAAACGGCTGAAAACAGTGCGTAACCCTCCCGACATTTCCGAGCCCTTGGCTTCCGCCAGATTGGTCTTGCGCCCCAGGGCAAGGATTTCTGCCAGTCGTACAATGACACCAAAGACAAACACCATGCTGGCGATCTGGAAACCTGGTCCGCGCACCCAGGAAAGGAATTCGATCTCGGTCATGGTTCAATCCTCCTTTTCCAGGTCATCAAGGGTGACCTGGCGGTGTTCACTTTTGGCCTTGCGACTACTGGCCCGATGCAGGCCACCCAGGGCGGCACCGGCGGCCACCGCGGCCGCGCCGGCATACAATACATTGCGGGTGATTTCCTCGGTGGGTATGGACAGTGCCTTGTAAAAACCGCCGCCATCCCAGAAATCGGGTTCGGAACAACCCAGGCAGGGATGTCCCGCTTCGATGGGGAAGCTGGTGCCATTGTTCCACTTGGTGGTGGCACAGGCGTTGTAGGTGGTGGGTCCCCTGCAACCGAGTTTGTACAGGCACCAGCCTTTCCTCGCGCCTTCGTCATCAAAGGTTTCGGCAAACAGGCCTTTATCGTAGAAGGGTCGACGGTAACAGCGGTCATGAATGCTTTGGCCATAAAAGGCCATGGGCCGGCCCAGGGAATCCAGTTCCGGTATTGTTCCGAACGTAAGAAAATGGGTGAGTACGCCGGTGATGACCACGGGAATGGGTGGGCAGCCGGGCACATTGATAATGGGTTTGTCCTTGATCAGTTCTGCCACCGAAACGGCACCGGTGGGATTCGGGTTTGCATGGGGAATACCGCCATAGGCGGCACAGGTACCGACGGAAATAATGGCGGCCGCACCCTTGGCGGTATCCCGCAGCATATCCAGGTTGCTGATGCCGGCAATGGTGGAATAGCCGGGGTTTCCCACGGGAATGGAACCATCCACCACCAGCAGATACTTGCCGTAATGCTCGGCCATGGCCGCTTCGCGTGCCGCCTCGGCCGCATGACCCGAAGCCGCCTGCAGGGTGTGATGGTAATCCAGGGATATGGCATCGAAGATCAGGCTTTCCAGCGTGGCCGTATCGGCACGTGTCAGGGATTCGGTGCAGCCGGTGCACTCCTGCATGGAAAGCCAGATCACGGAAGGCCGGCGAGCCCCTTCCAGGGCCTTGGCGATGGCGGGAATCATGCTGGGTGGCAACGCCATCATGGAAGCGGTGGTGGCGCAGAATTTGAGAAAGCTGCGCCGGGTAATACCGCGTTTTCGCAAGGTTTCGCCCAGGGTGCTATCGTTGCTGAAATCCCTGCTGGTCATGGTGTCACCTCCCGTTTGCGATCGTGATTTTCTTTGGCTTCGTCCGCCAGCGTGGTTTCCAGCATGGCCAGTGAATCCGCAACGTCGGATCTTTGGGCGCGAAGGATTTCCGGGATCCAGGTGATTTCAATGAAGCGTCCGATGATCGTGTTTTCAGCATTGTAATGGGTGGTTACCCAGACTCCGTGAAAACGGGTTTCGACGATTTCACTGGGACCCAGCGCTTCCAGTGTGGCATGCACTTCACCGGTTCCCAGGGTGGCCAGTAAGGTTTCCTCTTCCCCGGGTGCCAGCGGGATACTGCGGACATCAATAACGCTGGCTTCGCCGCGGGCCAGCAGGCTGTGCAGGGCATGCCGTATTTCATGCAACAATGGCTGCACATTCCAGGTGAGTTGATTCCCTGTCTGAATGTTGAAAAATTCCCTGTTTGCATTTTTCATCGCGTTTCCTGCCATTGGCTGATGAGTGCATGGGCTTCATTCACTGCCTGGGGGATGGCCGCATACACGGCCGCACTGGGTTTCATACCCCAGCCGAATTCACCGGCTTGAATGCCGATCAGTGCCCGTTTCTGTGGTAGAGAATCTGTCAGCCGGGCAATATCCATCAGGTCCAGCAATCCCACCTCATGGGCGCTACGCTTTCCGGCACCCAGGAATTCATCAATGGCACTACCCGTGAGGGTACGCAC
>CBDUNQ010000425.1:0-2809 GCA_965368625.1 uncultured Gammaproteobacteria bacterium | reverse complement strand
GGTCCGGGAAAACGACTCTCCTGAACATTCTCAGCGGTGATCTTGATGCCACCGAGCATGCGGGCTATTTCATCCACCCGTTCTGCATCGCCCAGCCGGCGAATGGTGGTGCGGGTGGTGTTTTCACCGGCAAGCTTGGCTACCTGAAAATGCTGGTGTGCCTGCGCAGCTACTTGAGGCAAGTGGGTAACGCACAGTACCTGGCGCTGCCGGCCCAGAGTGCGTAACTGCATGCCCACGGTTTCGGCGACCCCGCCGCCAATGCCGGTATCCACTTCATCGAAGATCAGGGTGGGAATGTGTGCACTGTCGGCGGCGATGACTTGAATCGCCAGGCTGATGCGCGAAAGCTCGCCACCCGAGGCCACCTTGCCCAGGGGCATGGGGGGCTGGCCCGGGTTGGCGCTTACCAGAAACTCGATGTGGTCACTGCCATGCAGGGTGAAACGCTCCTCTTCCCGTGGTGAAACCTGCACCTGAAACACCCCGCCGGGCATGCCCAGTTGCTGCATGGCTTCGGTGATTTTTTTGGCAAAGGAGACGGCGCATGTCTGCCGTGCCTTGCTCAGTGCCCTGGCGCTTTCCCGGTAGGCCTGGGCATATTGGGCCAGCTGCCCGTCAAGCTGCTCCAGCCGCTGGTCGGCATCATCCAGGGTGGCCAGTTCCTCCTGCAGTTGCTGCAGTAATGCCGGCAAGGCATCGACTTCCACCCGGTGTTTGCGCGCAAGATCATGAAGTATGCGCAGACGGGTTTCCACTTCCTGTAATTGCTGGGGATCCTGTTCAATGCCATCGGCATAGTGGCGCAGGGTGCTGGCCGCTTCCTGAATCTGAATCCGTGCTTCATTCAGTAATTCCTGCACTGGCTGCAGGCTGGGATCCAGGGCCACCAGGGTTTCCAGTTGATCCAGGCTTTCACTGACCAGGTGGTGGGCGGAACCCTCTTCAGACTCATACAGTTGTTGCAGGCTGGTATAACAGCTTTCCAGGAGCTGGTCGGCATTGGCCAGGCGCGCATGCTCTTCTTCCAGGTGGCCAATCTCACCTTCCTGCAGGGCCAGGGTAGCCATTTCCTCCACTTGAAAGCGGACAAACTCCAGCCGGCTATCGCGCTCGGCACTCATGGCATGGAGCCGCTCCCGGGCTTCCCGGGCGGTATGCCATTGTTGATACCTGTCTGCCACGGTCTGGCGCAGTTGCAGGTGCTTGCCATAGTCATCCAGAAGATCGCGCTGGATGTGGCGCTGGATCAGGGATTGGTGTTCGTGTTGCCCATGAATATCCACCAGCAGGCTGCCGAGGTTGCGCAGGGATTGCAGGGGTACGGGCCGACCATTGATAAAGGCGCGTGAGCGGCCTTCGCGGGAAATGACCCGGCGTAACTGGCACTCGCCGTCTTCGTTGGCGAGTTCCTGTTCCGTCAGCCATTGTTGTGCAGCGGGCAAGCCATCTACGGTGAAATCGCCACTGATCTCCGCCTTTGGCATTCCATGCCGAACCCAGGTGGCTTCCGCCCGATCCCCCAGTAACAGCCCAAGGGCATCCACAAGAATGGATTTGCCGGCACCGGTTTCCCCCGTGAGCGCCGATAGCCCGGAGTCCAGAGAGAGTTCCAGCTCATCGACGATGACGAAATCACGAATGTGTATGTGGTTCAGCATGGCGTAGCAGTATACCCATGGGCCGGCATGGGTGAAGAGGGAAAAGGGCCGGGCAAGAAGAAAAAGTGGGCGGCGGAGACGCTGCGCCGGCCTTTATCCCCAACGGAGTTTTTCACGCAACACCTCATAGTGATCGTGCCCGGGAGGGTGGACCAGCTTCAGGGTAGTCTGTTTGCGCATCACGCAGATGCGGTCTCCGGCATTCAGTGGGAATTTCACCTGACCGTCACAGGTCAGCTGTGCCTCGGCGCTTTCCTCGCCATGGAGTACCACTTCGATTTGTGCACTGTCATTCACCACAATGGGGCGGTTGGTGAGGGTATGGGGGCAAATGGGCACCAACACGATGGCTTGCAGGCTGGGATGCAGAATAGGGCCGCCGCCGGAAAGGGCATAGGCCGTGGATCCGGTGGGTGTGGACAATACCAGGCCATCGGCGCGCTGGCGGTTGAGAAAATGTTGGTCGATACTGGTTTCCAGCTCGATCATGCGGGCAATGTCTTTTTTGTGTACCACCGCATCATTGAGGGCATCGCTGGTATGCACCAGGGAACCCTGACGATAGACCTCGGCGGTAAGCAGGGTGCGTGGCTCTATTTCATATTCGCCGTTAAGCACCCGGTCCAGGCGGCTGGCCATTTCCGCCGGCAATACATCGGCCAGGAAACCCAGGCGGCCGCGGTTGATACCCAGTATGGGTACGCCGGCATCGGTGATACTGCGTGCGGCATTGAGCAGGGTGCCATCCCCGCCCACGGCAATCACCAGATCACACTGGGTGGCCAATTGCTCGCGGGTGACCGCCGATAAGGTCTGATCCGGCAGTGAAGAAGCGGCGCTTTCGTCCAGGACCACAGGTATGCTGCGTTGTTCAAGCAGAGACAGCAGGGAAGCAAGGGTTTCTCCCACGCTGGGATCGCCGCATTTGCTGATCAGACCGATTCGCTTGAAATGTGCATTCATGATCGTGGGCTTGGCCGATAAGCGGTCAACGCTACCATGGGTCAACGCTAACGCCAAGAAATTCAGTGGAATTCGCCATGCTCATGGCGTACGCGAGCCCGCGGGAAGATGGCTGTGAGGAATGATCTGTCCGCTGGGAATCCCATGGCCGTGGGGGGTGGAATGCGCGCGCCTGGCACTCCATA
>CBDUNQ010000424.1:0-2809 GCA_965368625.1 uncultured Gammaproteobacteria bacterium | reverse complement strand
AGGGAGATTGCCGCGCTTCGCTCGCAATGACGGCTGCTTTTTACGTGAATACCTTTGCCTGCGGAAAAAACGAACGTCTCACCCCTTGCCCAAAAACAGGGAATAGGCCGGGTTATCCTCTTCCGCCCAGTAGCGATACCCAAGGGTATCGAGGAAAGAACGGAAATCCTTGCGCTCCCTGGCTTTCACCTGCACACCCACCAGCACCCGGCCATAGGCGGCACCATGATTGCGGTAATGGAACAGGCTGATATTCCAGCGGGCACCCATACCGGTGAGGAAATTCAACAGGGCACCGGGGCGTTCAGGAAACTCAAAACGATAGAGGATTTCATCCTCTATCTGCTGGGCACGGCCGCCCACCATGTACCGAATGTGCAATTTAGCCATTTCATTATCGGTCAGATCCAGCACCGGATACCCTTTCTTATGGAGTTTATCGATGAGTGCCAGGCGCTGCTCATCTCCCTCATCCAATTGAATGCCGGCAAATACATGGGCGCGTGAATCATCGGCAAAGCGATAATTGAATTCTGTGATACTGTGCTGCCCGATGGCCTTGCAGAAGCGCCGAAAACTGCCCGGCTCTTCGGGAATGGTTACCGCCAACAGGGCTTCCCGGCGCTCGCCGATTTCAGCCCGCTCCGCCACATGACGCAAACGATCGAAATTGATATTGGCGCCACTGTTGATGGCGATGAACTGTTCACCGGTAAGCCCGGTACGATCCAGGTATTTCTTGATGCCGGCAATGGCCAGGGCGCCGGCCGGTTCCACCATGGAGCGGGTATCGTCGAAAATATCCTTGATGGCAGCGCAGATTTCATCGGTGGACACCAGCACCACTTCATCTACATATTTTCGAGCCACCTTGAAGGTTTCCTTGCCGGCCTGGCGCACCGCCACCCCATCGGCAAATATGCCCACCTGTTTCAGCACCACACGACGCCCTTTTTTCAGGGCTTCATGCATGCAGGGGGCTTCTTCCGGCTCCACCCCGATCACTCTGATTTCCGGACGCAGGGCTTTGATATAGGCCGCCACACCCGCGATCAAGCCACCGCCACCCACGGGAACGAATACAGCATGCAAATCCTCGCGATGCTGTTGCAGTAATTCCATGGCCACGGTCCCCTGGCCGGCAATCACTTCCGGATCATCATAGGGATGAATAAAGGTGAGGCCCTGTTCCTGCCCCAGGGCCACGGCATGTTCATAGGCTTCGTCATAGGTATTGCCATGCAACACCACCCTGGCACCCAGGGTACGCACCGCCGCTACCTTGATGGGGGGCGTGGTATGGGGCATGACAATGAGTGACTTCACCCCCAGGCGATGCGCGGACAGCGCCACCCCCTGGGCATGATTGCCCGCCGATGCGGCTACAATACCCGCTTCACAGGCTTCGCGCGGCAAGCTGGAAATCTTGTTGTAGGCACCACGCAACTTGAAGGAAAACACCGATTGCAGGTCTTCCCGCTTTATCCAGATGCGGTTTTCCAGACGACGTGACAGGTTCTTGGCCAGATCCAGGGGGGTTTTCTGCGCCACATCATAGACGCGGGCATTGAGAATCATCTTCAGGTAACGTTCAGGCATGGCGGCTAAAGTAGCAGTTCATCCTGACCTTGCCTAGGGCCTGAACCCGTAACCCCGTGGCAGCCGGGCCCAGGGCCCACGCCCGACCGCCACACCGGCAGCCCCCCATGACTTATGCCCTGCGCACCGGTATCATGCGTGGCCATATGCATTACGGAGAATAAAAATGGACCAGGATCAATTGAAGCGCCAGGTGGCCGAGGCCGCCCTGGAATATGTGGAAGCCGGCACCATCATCGGCGTGGGCACAGGCTCTACCGCCAATATGTTCATTGATGCCCTGGCCGGCATTAAAGGCAAGATCGAAGGCACCGTGGCCAGCTCCAATGCCAGTGCCGAGCGGCTCAAAAGCCATGGCATTCAGGTGCTCGATATGAACAGCGTGGATGAACTTTCCGTCTATGTGGATGGGGCCGATGAATCCACCAAGCACCTGCATCTGATCAAGGGTGGCGGTGGCGCCCTGACCCGGGAAAAGATTGTTGCGGCCTGCAGCCGGAAATTTGTCTGCATTGCCGATGAAAGCAAGCTGGTGGATGTCCTGGGTACCTTTCCACTACCCATTGAAGTGATTCCCATGGCGCGCAGTTATGTGGCGCGGGAAATCGTCAAGCTGGGGGGCACCCCCACCCTGCGCAGCGGCTTCACCACCGACAATGGCAATGTGATCCTGGATGTGCATAACCTCAGCATTCTAGATCCGGTGCAAATGGAAACCGATTTGAACCACCTTACCGGTGTGGTTACCGTTGGCCTGTTTGCCCGTCGCCCCGCCGATATCCTGTTGCTGGGCACCCAGAACGGAGTCAAGACCCTGGAATAGGCATGCCGGGCATGCTCGGGAACAGAATCCGCTGACCAGGCGTCTTACCCGGTGTTCAACACCCAATGGAAGAAACCCGGACAATCTGGAGGTTAATGCCATGTTCCCACAGCCCAGCCACTCCTTGGCGGCGGCCTTGCTCGCCGTTTTCACCATGCATAGCGCGGGTGCCGGTGAAACGCCCGCCCCCTCCCATGGCATCGACTACCCCACGGGGTGGCAGAACTGGTCCACCATCGCGGTTTCTCATCGCACCGACAACCATACCTTACGGGTGATTCTTGGGAATGACATTGCCGTTCAGGCCGCACGCGCCGGCAACACCCACCCCTGGCCGGAAGGATCCATTCTCGGCAAGGTGGTGTGGAAGGACACGGAGCTCAAGGA
>CBDUNQ010000423.1:0-2811 GCA_965368625.1 uncultured Gammaproteobacteria bacterium | reverse complement strand
CTGGAATGGTGATCACGCCCCGGCAATCGCAATCGTTCACCACCCTGACGGGCGCGCACCACATAGGGCTGCAAAAGATCCCGGCGCAACCCTCCTCCCAGTGCCGGAAGCGCCTGCAGGCAGCCATGGTCAAAGTCCAGACGGGGGGTTTGCTGTGGATCCCAAGGGGAAATGCAGGGCATGGTTTTGCTGCCCAGTGGCGACATGACCAGTAATTGCCCCTGAAAACGGCGTACCTCGGTGCCAGGCCAGTGCACGCAGGGTTGGGCATCTTCGCGGCTGTACAGCATTTCATCGGGAATGCGCTGTAATACCCGGCGTGAAGGAAGCGAAAAGCCCTGCTGCTGCAACCACAGACGCAACAGGTTGCGTTGTCGCTGTGGTGTCAGACCATGCATTGCCTGAATATCCAGACTGTCAGGTAAATGGCCGCTGCAATGTGCCAGATCCTGTTCCCCAAGCTGGTGCTGCAAGTTGACCGCTTCGGCACACAACCCCGCGCTGCGGGCCAGTACGCGAGCACTGGCCGGCCAGCGTGATTGCAGACGCGGCAGGATTTCATGGCGCAGGAAATTACGATCAAAACGGGTATTGTCGTTACTGGGATCTTCCACCCACTGCAAACCGGTTTTACAGGCATAATCCTGTAGCTGGCTGCGGCTCCAGGCGAGTAAAGGACGCAGTAATCGTCCCTGCCCAAGAGGCGCTTCACGGGGCATGGCACTCATGCCTTTGGGACCGGCACCGCGCAACAATTGCAGCAACAGGGTTTCCGCCTGATCGTCCTGATGATGCGCCGATAACAATACCGCCCCCTCTGGCAACCAGTGCTGAAAAGCCCGGTAGCGTGCCAGCCGCGCCCTGGCCTCGGGGCTTTCCCCGGGATCCGGACGGGCATCGGCCTGTAACTGTTTCAGGGGAATGTGCTGGCGGGCACAGAAAGACTGGCAGTGGTCCACCCACTGGTCGGCTACCGCTTGCAGCCCATGGTGCACATGCACCGCACCCAGGCTAGTCCCCAGGGAAGAACGCAGCTGTGCAAGGGCATGGAGTAATACGGTGGAATCCAGACCACCGCTGAAGGCTACCCAGTAACCGCCTCTGGGCGCTTGTTCCGGTAGATCCGCAAGCAGTTTTTCGGGATGGAAGTCCATGGAATACCTCGAAACCCGCCCTGGCCCCGGCTTTCACCGGGCGGTGATGCAGGTAATCGCGCTCATCAGGCTAAACGGTACCGGACAGCCCCATGCCTAGCTTCGCAAGACGGACATGGAGCACCGATTGCACAGCCAGGGCCCGGCCAATTCACCATCAGGCTTCTTTTACATGCCCGTAGGACATCAGCTTCTGATAGCGATCCGCCAACAATTTTTCCACGGGAATCCGGGTCAGTTGATCCAGCTCTTCCAGCAACACCTTTTTCAGGGAAGCCGCCATTTCCTCCACATTACGATGGGCTCCCCCCAGGGGTTCGGCAATAATTCCATCGATGAGGCCCAGGGATTCCAGCTTCTTGGAGGTGATTCCCAGTACTTCGGCGGCCTCGGAAGCCTTGTCGGCACTTTTCCAGAGAATGGAGGCGCAGCCTTCGGGGGAAATCACCGAGTAAGTGCTGTGTTGCAACATGAATACCCGGTCACCCACGCCAATGGCCAGTGCCCCACCGGAACCACCCTCACCAATGACTGTGCAAATCACCGGCACCCGCAATTCAGCCATTTCAAACAGATTGCGGGCAATGGCTTCACTTTGGCCACGCTCTTCGGCCCCGATGCCCGGATAGGCTCCCGGGGTATCGATGAAGGTAAGAATCGGCAAGTTGAATTTTTCCGCCAGTTTCATCAGGCGCAGCGCCTTGCGGTAGCCTTCCGGTCGTGGCATACCAAAATTGCGCCGAATCTTTTCCTGGGTATCCCTGCCCTTTTGATGTCCAATGATCATGACCGGGCGCCCTTCAAGGCGGGCCAGACCACCCACAATGGCTACATCATCCGCATAGGCCCGGTCTCCATGGAGTTCTTCAAAGTCGGTACATAGCCGCTTCACATAATCCAGGGTATAGGGGCGCTGCGGATGCCGCGCCAGCTGGGACACCTGCCAGGCCGTGAGTTTGGAAAAAATGGACTCGGTGAGGCTACGGCTTTTTTCCTGCAGCCGGCCGATTTCTTCATTGATGTTGATCTCAGCATCATCACCCACATAGCGAAGTTCTTCTATTTTCGCTTCCAGTTCAGCAATGGGTTGTTCAAAGTCGAGAAAAGTAAGATTCATGGGATTGGGATATTGGCCAGTCTGGTGGATTTAAAAGCAATTCGACGCATTTTACCCCGATACGCCGCAAACTGCACAAGTATTCACAAAGCGCCCCACCTGCGCTACGGATCGTGGATGGGGAAGCCTGCGGCAATACCATCGTCGTCCTGCCCGGATAACCACCCCAAAATGGTGGCATTACTCGCTATGGGTTGGCGCCATGGACGCGCCCCCGGCCTGGATACGCACAAGGTCAGAGAGAAAAACGTTCAGGCAAACCGGTACCCGTACCCCGGACGGGGCACTCCCCGTCTCACAGTGGGTACGGCACGGTTTGAAAACGATGGTGGGGCCGCGAAACGCGGAAGATCACAAGCACTCAGCTGAGTTCAGCGAGCCAAAACAGATACCCGATCCAGATGATCACCGCCAGTACCGAGGTGGCATGGATACCGATAAACACTCGGGATCGTATACTCAATAATGAGTGTTCCCGGGTCTGGAACCACTTCCCTACTTTCATAATCCATCTCCTACAGCCTGAATGCCATAAAAGCA
>CBDUNQ010000422.1:0-2817 GCA_965368625.1 uncultured Gammaproteobacteria bacterium | reverse complement strand
AACGAGGAAAACCGCTTTTATTTTGATTTTCCTTAATCTTCGTTACAAGCGCCTCGCACCTGATATTTGGCGCGCCTGGCAGGACTCGAACCTGCTACCCTCGGCTTAGAAGGCCGATGCTCTATCCGGATGAGCTACAGGCGCTTCACTGCGATAAGGCTTTCCGCCAATGTAATCCTACCATTCTGCTGCGTTATCCGCATGAAATTGGTCGGGGTAGAGAGATTCGAACTCCCGACATCCTGCTCCCAAAGCAGGCGCGCTACCAGGCTGCGCTATACCCCGTATTCACTGCACTGGGAAGGGTCGCGATCATACGGGCTGTACTGCCCGGGGTCAATCACCCGAGCCCCATGCGCGGATACGCCATTATAACGCAGCTGATCGGGCTTCAGGCAAGCCCTGCTTGTCCCAATGGGGTCGCCATGCGAGAATCCGGTGCTTGTTCAGCGCCCCTCACCCTGGAATTACCGCACAATATGACCGCTCAGCTCATCGATGGAAAAGGCATTGCCGCCGTCCTCCGTAAGAATATCGCCACCAGGGTGGCGCAGCGTACCGGCCAGGGACAGCGACCTCCCGGCCTGGCGGTTATTCTGGTGGGCAACAGTGCCGCTTCCGAAATCTACGTGCGCAACAAGCGGCTGGCCTGTGAAGAAGTGGGCATATTATCCCAGGCATATGACTTGCCCGCCGAAACCAGCGAACAGGATTTGCTGGCACTGATCGATCGCCTCAATGCCGATGAAGCCATTGACGGCATTCTCGTACAACTACCCCTGCCGGAACACATCGATGCGGAAACGGTGCTGGAGCGCATCCTGCCCGACAAGGATGTGGATGGATTCCACCCCTACAATGTGGGGCGCCTGGCCCTGCGGATCCCCCAATTGCGACCCTGTACTCCCTACGGGATCATGACCCTGCTGAAACATACGGGAGAGGAATTCTACGGACGAGAAGCCGTGGTGGTGGGCGCCTCCAATATTGTCGGCCGCCCCATGTCACTCGAGCTGTTACTGGCTGGTTGTACGGTAACCACCTGCCACCGCTTCACTCGGGACTTGCAAAGCCACGTGCAACGCGCCGATATCCTGGTGGTGGCTACCGGCAAACCGGGATTGATACCCGGTGGCTGGGTAAAGTCTGGCGCCACCGTCATCGATGTAGGTATCAATCGCCGGGAAGACGGCAGCATCACCGGCGACATGGACTTCACCAATGCTCGGGAACGGGCCGCCTGGATCACCCCGGTACCCGGGGGGGTGGGTCCCATGACCGTGGCGACCTTACTGGAAAACACCCTTTTCGCGGCGGAAAATCTACACCGCTGAACCAATTTCCCGTTTAACATTTGCGTCGTTCCACTCCATCAGTCTGGCGATGGGAATGGGCCTGGCTACGGCATACCCCTGCACATAGTCCACACCAATGCGCTCCAGGGAACGCAGAATCTCACCACTTTCCACAAACTCCGCAATGGTGTGTATTCCCATCACATGGCCGATCTGATTGATGGCGCCGACCATGGCAGCATCAATTTCATCTTCCACCATATCCTTCACAAAGCTGCCATCAATCTTCAAATAATCCACAGGCAGGTTCTTCAGGTAACCGAAAGAACTCAGCCCACTGCCGAAATCATCCAGGGCAAACCGGCAACCATGATCACGCAAGACCTTGATAAAGCGGGTAGCCCCCCGCAGGTTTGCAATCGCGGCGGTTTCGGTGATTTCAAAACATACCTGGTGGGGTTCCAGGCTGGATTCCTCCAATCGTTCCAGCACAAAGGCCAGGAAACCATCATCACTGAGTGATTGTCCGGACAGGTTCGCAACATAAACACCATCCTTCGGCCCTGCTTTATCCGGCCCAAAGGTGGAGAGCATGGTAGCCACCACCCAACGATCAATGGTGGGCATCAGATTGTAACGCTCCGCGGCCGGCAGAAAGGCCATGGGAGGGATCAGATTACCGGCCTCATCATGCATACGCACCAGCATTTCGTAGTGGCTTGGAAAGCGGCCTTCCACAACCGACACTATGGGCTGGAAATACAGCTTCATGCGATTCTCTTCCAGCGCCTTGCCAATCTGGGACACCCAGCTCAACTCTCCACGCCGCTGTTGCATTTCACGGTCACCCGGCTCGTAGACATGGATGCGGTTGCGACCGGCATCCTTGGCGGCATAACAAGCCACATCGGCGGCACTCAGCACCTCGGTAACACTGACACTGGCTTCATTCAACGGTACCAGTCCGATACTTACGCCGATATCGAAGCTGTGATCTTCATACATAAAACGAAAACCGCGTACCGCTTTCTTGACATCCTCCGCCACTCTGCGTGCCTTTCCCAGATCACAATGGTTGAGTAATATCCCGAATTCATCCCCCCCCAGACGCGCCAGCACATCCGCTTCGCGCACCCGGTCGGAAAGTACCGCAGCCAATTGGCGTAACAGCTCATCCCCGGCAATGTGGCCACAGACATCATTGACCACCTTGAATTGATCCAGGTCGAGATAGCAGAGTGCATGCTCCTGACCATCCTTGTGGGCACTATCCAGGGCGATATGCAGTTGCTGTTCGAATTCATGACGGTTGTACAATCCGGTAAGCGAATCATGAGCAGCCTGGAATGACAGTTGCCGGGCCAGCTTTCGCGTGTGACCCACGTCATGGAATACCATGATCGCACCGATAATCTTACCCTTGCGGTCCCGTATCGGAGCAGCGGAGTCACTGATCGCCAGTTCGTCTCCATTACGACGGATCAGCAAGGTCTCTTCCTGTGGATCGATGATGCACTGACGC
>CBDUNQ010000421.1:0-2821 GCA_965368625.1 uncultured Gammaproteobacteria bacterium | reverse complement strand
GCATTCGTTCCACCCTGGGCGCCACCAGCCGCGATGGCATTGTTCCCCTGCTGGCCAATCGGGATGTGGGCGGGCCACTGATGCGTACCGTAAAGGATACCGCGCGAGTGTATTCCCTGCTGGCCGGTGAAGATCCGGCCGACCCCCTTACCACCCTGGGGCGTGGCCAGGTAAGAACCGACTACCATGCCAATCTGCGCGCCGATGGCCTCATCGGCGCACGCATTGGTGTGTTACGCACCCTGAGTAATACCGATAGCACGGATCCCGAAGTATTGCAGGTATATGAAAAAGCCCTACGGGACCTGGAAGCCAGTGGTGCAGAACTGGTGGACCCCTTTGTGATTCCCGATTTCCAGCGCCTGGCACGTGCCACGGGATTTTGCAGCCGCTTCCGATATGATTTGAAAAATTACCTGCTTACCCTGGGTGACAAGACGCCGGTGCAATCCCTGGATGAAATCGTACAGCGCGGCCTCTATCAGCCGGAAAGCGAAAGCGCCATGCAGTGGGCAATGGAACCCGAGGTTCCACCCCAGCTACAGAATCCCCCCTGCGTGGAAGTGGCGGGGGATCCCCGTCGCAGTGCCTTTCTGCAAGCGGTGGTACAAGCCATGGATGAGCAAAAGGTGGATGTTATCGCCTACCCCACCTGGAATAATCCGCCACGTCTGATTGGAGACCAGGACAGCCCCCATGGCAATAACAGTCCGGTCATTGCCCCCCATACGGGGCAACCGGCCATTACCGTACCCATGGGATTTGCCGGTGCCGGTCTGCCACTGGGTTTACAGTTACTGGCGCGTCCCTTTGAGGAAGATAAACTATTCCAGTATGCCTTTGCCTATGAGCAGCATACCCGGCACCGTATTGCACCGGCAGAATTTGGTCCATTATCGGAACACTGAGCAAGCCCGCTAACCGGCCTATCTACCCGTGTGCCCTTCCCTCATGGCGCATGGGTAAAGGCCATGGACTGCAACAGTAACAGATCAGAGAAATTCAATACCCCATCCGGCGCCCCCTGAGGGTAAAGGTCGCCATGGGCCAGATCTTCCGGCGTGGCACTGATTACCTCCAGTAGAATATGCTGTAAGCGCTGCCAGTCAGCCACATCCACCTTGCCATCGGGTGCACCCGCTGGGCTTATGTCTCCATCGCTGTAGTTGAACAACAAGGGCTGACTATCCACACCATCGAGCAAGCCATCACCATCGGTATCGGTGCTCAGAGGGTTTGAGTCATTGACCGGATCGTACTGGCTCGCATTACCATCAAAAGCGAGTTCTTCATAGTCTGTCAAGCCATCACCATCAGTATCCACTAGCAGTGGGTTTGTACCAATAGTCGTTTCCAGGGCATCCATCAAGCCATCATTATCATCATCGCTATCGCAGGCATCTCCCAGGGTATCGTTATCCGTGTTGAGTTGATCGGCATTGTCCAGCCCTGGACAATTATCATCGCCATTGAGAACCCCATCCTCATCCCGATCGATACCGATACGCGAACCATCTCCCGGCGGCACGGCAGTAAAGGTCAATGCCTGCCCCTCGACAGCCGCATAGCTGCGCAGCGTGGCTGCACTGATCGCCGCTTCAGACACCTGATCGGGTGCAAACAAGCCATCATTGCGGCGCCACCAGTTACGGGCCTGGGAGCCCAGGGTACCGGATACCACCAGATCGGCATCACCGGTAGCCGCACGCGCAATCAACAGGTCCACTCGTGCATTCACCTGTGAACCATTGGTGTTATCCAGGGTGATTTGCTGACCAACCACGGGTTTCAGGTTGCTATCCATGGCAAATAAAAACTGTTCCAGCCGACGGCGATCAAGATCACCTGCGGGAAAAGAAAAACCAAGGTTACCGAAAAGCGGATGTGTGGATGAAATTTTCAAAAAACGAAACAGCGTATCCGTATTGCCATTGTGCATAAAGCCGAATCCGCGGATCTGATTCCCCATGTGGCCGTTATCCCCGGGCAGGAAATATTCCGGAATGGCGGGCATGCCAAACATGCCCACCTTGCTGTACAGATTTCGCAACTGAGGAATCTTGAAATGCTGGGATTCATTTTCAAAATTGGCCAGCCCTGAGGTACCGAAAAATCCCTGTGTCGGATTCACTACATGACAGGTATTACAGGTCAGACCATCGGTAATGACGTTGAAATACAAATTCTGGCCCGCCGCCTGATCCGTGGTCAGGGAATCATCCAGATTGCGGATCGGATTGGGCGGCGGAACAATTTGCAATACAAAATCGGCAAAGGCCTGCATCTGGGCATCCGAAGCCGGCGTCGCCCGCCCCAGCAAGCCGGCAAAGGCCACATCGAATTTTTTGAATGCCAGTACTTCATTGTAGGCACCGCCATCGGGTTGCGCATTGGCTTCCTCATTGCCACCGGTACGATCACCGCGCCAGTGCATGGAACCATGCCCCGCCATGCCACGCAGGGTCTGACTCGTCATGGGCCCCTTCATGGGATGAAAATGCTGATAGGATTCAGGTGGATTGTTGAAGGCCAGGATCATATCCAGGGGATTATTCAGCAAACTGCCTTCAGGGTCGCCCAGATCCCAGGCCAGACTATCGAGATCACCATCCACGTGACAGCTGGCACAACTTGCTTCACCGTTACTGGAGCTGAGCCGTGCATCATATAAAAAACGCCGCCCCGTAATCAGGCTCTGGGGTTCCGGGTTGGGCAATGAAAGGTGATCCACTTCCATCTGCAGCGCCGTATCCACTACCGAAAGCCCATTATCATAGCGGGTGGTTACATACAGGCGGTTTCGCGCCTCATCCAGCAACAC
>CBDUNQ010000420.1:0-2821 GCA_965368625.1 uncultured Gammaproteobacteria bacterium | reverse complement strand
AACACGACAGCACTTCAACGCCCACTCATGTACAAGTACCCATATATGATCACCAGGGGCGCTGGGGCAGCATCGAAATTCACTTTCAGCCATTGCGCAAACCCGGCCTTCAAGGTGCACTGCAAAACACTTTCCTACAGCTTGTGTTATTTATGTTCGTCACCGGCTTCATCGCCTATTATTTCCTGATCAAAAAAGTGCTGCGTCACCTGGACCCCTCTTCGGTAATTCCCGGCCGGGTAAAAATCGCCATGAATGTAATTGCCGAAGGGGTCATTCTCATGGATGAAAAAGAACATATAGTGCTTGCCAATGCATCCTTTGCAAAAATGCTCAATACGACACCGGAAAGCCTGATGGGTAAAAAACTATCCACCCTGAGCTGGAAAAACGAAAGCCCCGCAAAAACAAGCTCTATATATCCATGGCATCTCGCCATAAAAAACAAAGCCAATCAGACCGGCACTCCTCTTTCCATCCTGTCACCGACGCGTGGCATCCGCACCATGATGGTGAATGCTGCACCTATCATTGATGGCGATGGAAAAATAAAAGGGGCACTTGCCACTTTCGATGACGTAACACATCTGGAAGAAAAGAACAGTGAGCTTGAAAACATGCTTGCGGCATTACAGGCATCACAGCAGGAAATCAACCATCAGAACAAGCAACTGCAAATACTTGCAACTACTGACCCTCTGACACAATGCGCCAACAGACGCGCACTATTCGGAAGATTTTCAGAGGCATTCAGCCAACACCATGGCAACACTACCGGCATTTGCTGCATCATGTGCGACATAGATCATTTCAAGCAGATCAATGACACCCATGGTCACTCCGTGGGTGATAGCGTTTTGTCCGAAATCGCCAGCATACTCAAAAACTATACTCGTGAATCCGACACGGTAGGACGCTATGGTGGCGAAGAATTCTGTATTGTTCTGCCTGGCACCACATTACAACAAGCCCTGGATGCAGCGGAACGTTTGCGCAGCGCAATTCACTCCGAGCCAGTGGCTGGCATCAGGGTAAGCGCAAGCTTTGGGGTAAGTACCACCGATTTTGGCGCAAGCAATCCCACCGAGCTCATCCACCAGGCGGATACTGCACTGTACCATGCCAAACGTAGTGGCCGTAATTGCATGAAACTCTGGCAGAGTAGCATGGATACAGATACAGATTTAAATTGATACAGCAACTTTATACGAAAACCAGAATAGCGCAAAAAGACCCTTTTTATCGTGCTGAAGTTCAATCATCCTACTTGAGCATGGGCTTATCAGCGCCGACTAATCACGCCGGCGTCGCCCCACCACATCGAAAACCAGACCGGAAAGGGCATGAAAACGGGTAACCCGGAACATCAAGCCACCCACAGACATGGGCGCCACATCACGCACTTCCTTTACATGAGGTAGAAATAGAACGGCGACGATGATGCGTGCAATGGTGGATATAAGGAATACACCATAGAGGACACTGAGCCAGGACCACTCTGATTCAAAGAGCTGTATCTGTCTGGGTAGCATCGCTCCCAGCAAGCCCCCCAGCAAAGCACCCAGAAAGATACCCAGATTGGCAAACACATTGTGCAACGCCATGTAGGTTGCACGCTTTTCCGCGGCAATCAGGTCATAAAGAAAGTTACCCGCGCTCAGGGAAAACCCGGCCCAACAGAAACCACCCAGCATCTGCACCACAATCAGGTACCAGAAATTAGTGGACAATAACCATAAGGCAGGCAACACCGGAATCATCATGCCTGTTGCCACCAGGATAAGCCGATTTCCAAAGTAATCACTCATTCGTCCCCACATACCCAGAGTAATAAACTGCATAAAAATAGATGCGGCGGTATTAACGGTGAATTCCAGATAGCTGAATTGCAAATCACGCAACATATAGACCGTGAAAAAAGGACCGGCTATGGCAACACTGAATTGCATCAGCGCAAAAAACAATGAAAATCGAACAAAGGGGGATTGACGCAGACGCTTGCCCCATTCCTTCCTGCCCGGCAAGGCAAGCTGGGCGACCTTTCCGGAAGGGTCATGCATGCGCGTCAAATGATAGGCGGACACCAGCCGCGCCACGGCAGCTATGGAAAAAATCAGCAGATAGCCGACAAGGGAGTGCCCCGTCTGATCAAACCAGTGCAATAACAGCCCGGCGGCCACCAGTGAAACAAAGGCCGTTATACTCGCCAGGGACGTTCGACGGGCAAAGAAACGACCCCGACGTCGCTCCGGCACCAGATCCCCCATGAGACTGCTCCACTGGGGCGCCACCAGATTTCCCAGGGCAAAATACAACATGGCAAACAGAATCAGCCAGGTCACCGCCTGATGAGGGAACAATATGGGTAGCCACATCAGGGGTAACCAGATCAGCGCCTGCAGCACTACACCCGTAAGGATTACCGGCATGCGGCGCTGAACCCGCCGGCCCAGCCAGGCGGAAAACAATTGTGCCATGGAGCCAACCAGTGCCGGCAAGGATGTCAGTAATCCAATCTGGGCATTACTGGCACGCAGAAATACTGCAAATGCCGAAAGATAGGTTTCTCCTGCACCGGACATCACCGAATAGGCAATGCCATCGCGCACGGAATGGCGTAAGGAATGATCGATTTCGGGGTCTTTACTGTAGCGGTACGCCATTTCCGTCACACCCTCTTTGCCTGAACAGTCGCCCAGGTGCAACCTGGAAAAGCGCTAACTTATACTATCAACAGATGCCGTTCACAACGCGAAATGCAGACGACTGCAGTTCAGGTGGTCAGCCTTCGGTAGATATCCGAAACCTTGAGCGGCAATTT
>CBDUNQ010000419.1:0-2843 GCA_965368625.1 uncultured Gammaproteobacteria bacterium | reverse complement strand
CGGGCCACGCGCAGCCACTGTCGGCCCAGCCAGATCCCTTCCGGGGTCACTACCGATTCATGGGCCTGTAACTGTGCCCGCAGGGCCAGGGCCTGAGGCAGGGTATCCGCCACATAAATGCCACCCAGCATGCCTTCCAGCGGCCAGGGGGCGGATACTTGTTGCAACAGCGTGGGTGCAGTACCCGCTGAAGCGGATGTGGCCGCGGTGGCCTGAGTATCCACCAGGGTCAGGGTGCCCTGATTCAATTCACCCAGCCATTGGCTGACCTGTTCCATGCCATCCACGCACACCGCCTGCAGGTAAGCACCCAGCACGGTTTCCACGGCGCGCTCCCAGCCACTGGACACCGTAAGCTGTTGCGCCAGCCGCGGGGCTTGCTCCAGTCCGTGGGCCCCCAGCCAACTGCTGATGGCTCCCGATCCCTTCCCCAGGGCGGCCTGTTGCAGGGCTTCCAGGGATGCCAGACGGCCACGTTGATCCTGTTGACTGCCACGGGCTTCGTTGAGTTCGCGGTTTTGCCCCTGTAATTGCTCACGCAGGGTTTCGATCCGTTCCCGCACCGCTTCCAGCTCCGTCTGCAGTGCTTCGGCGCGCGCCTCTTTTTCCATTTCCTCGGTAGCCAGGGTTTCGATTTCCTGCTCCAGCTGGTCGCTGCTCAGGCTCTGATGCTCTTCCTGAAGGCGCTCCTGGCGGGCCGCCTGCTGCTGCAGTTGGCGCTCCAGGTGATTGATCCGGGTACGCTCCACCTCAGCCGTCTGGGCCGGTTCAGCGGCACGCCGGTTGAAGTCTTCCCATTCATTCTGCCAGACCTGCATGGCTTGCTCGGCCGCCGCCAGGGCTTCGCCGGAAGCCTCGGACCGGGCCTGCAACTGTTCCACTTCGGGCTCCAGCTGCAGTAACTCCGTCTGCAAGTCTTCCAGACGCTGACTGTCGATGCGAATATGGGCTTCCACTTCATTCCAGGCTTCCTCGGCCTGGGCCAGTTCCTGCTCCTGGCGCTGCCGGGTTTCCCGGGCATGGGCAATGGCCTGTTCCACCCGTGCCACTTCAGCGCCCAGTTCGTAATAGCGGCCCTGTACATCGTTGAAGACTTCGGCGAATTCCACATGGGCTTCGCGATTTTTTTCCATGTTGGCTTCCACCGCACGCTGTGCCGCCACCACCGCTTCCAGGCTGATTTCCTGTTCCGCAATTTCCCGCTGCCGGGATTCATTCTTGTCCTGCATACCCAGGTAACGCAGGGTCAGCAATTCCGCTTTCACACGGCGCTCTTCTTCACGCAATTCCTTGAAGCGTTCCGCGGTACGCGCCTGACGCTGGAGTTTTTCCAATTGCTTGCCCAGCTCTTCCCGCAGATCGTCCAGCCGCGCCAGGTTTTCCTGGGTATGGCGCATGCGATTTTCCGTTTCCCGGCGCCGCTCCTTGTACTTGGAGATGCCCGCCGCCTCTTCCAGGAAGATGCGCAGATCTTCCGGCTTGGCTTCAATCAGCCGGGAAATCATGCCCTGCTCAATGATGGAGTAACTGCGAGGCCCCAGGCCGGTGCCGAGAAATATATCGGTGATGTCCCGGCGTCGACAGCGGGCGCCATTGAGAAAGTAGGAAGACTGGGCATCGCGGGAAACCACTCGCTTGATGGAGATTTCCGCATACTCGGCATACTGGCCACCCAGGCCGCCATCGGCATTGTCGAACACCAGTTCCACGCTGGCCTGGCTCACGGGCTTGCGCCCGGTAGAACCATTGAAGATCACATCCGTCATGGATTCGCCACGCAGATTCTTGGCGGAGGATTCCCCCATGACCCAGCGTACCGCATCAATGGTGTTGGATTTCCCGCAGCCATTGGGCCCCACCACACCCACCAGATTACTGGGGAAATGGATGGTGGTTGGGTCAACGAACGATTTGAAGCCGGATAGTTTGATTTTACTGAGTCGCATGAAGCGCGAAGATACCGGCGGCCGCAGCAAGATACAAGCTTGACATGCGCCACTGCACGACAGATGCGGCGGACCTGTCCTGCAGGGTCGTTTGGCGTTAGAATTCAACCCTCGCAATCAACTTTCAACCGGCTTCCCCATTGCCAGCCACAAGGGATTGAAAGGCAACCCCTTTGCCCCGTACATCAGCCGGGGATTCCGGATCCCGTTGACGAGCCCCTGTGTAATCCGTTTGCATCGAGTATCTTGAAACCATGTCAACACAACCCAGCAAGACCCTGGAAACCTTCGATAACCCACATAAAGACCGTGACTACAGCATTCATATCAGCACACCGGAGTTCACCTGCCTGTGTCCGAAAACCGGGCAACCGGATTTCGCCGAGCTGCAACTCGACTATGTGCCCGATGAACGCTGCGTGGAATTGAAGTCATTTAAACTCTACATCTGGTCAGTCCGCGACGAAGGCGCCTTTCATGAAGACGTCAGCAACCGCATCCTCAATGACCTGGTTGCCGCCACCGCGCCGCGCTTCATGCGCCTCAGCGCCAAATTCAATGTCCGTGGCGGGGTCTACACCACCGTGGTGGTGGAACATTGCAAGCCGGGCTGGACACCCGCTCCCAGGGTGGAGTTACCCTGAAGCAGGGCAGCCGGTGACGCCCAAGCAAGCCTTCGCGCTGGGTATGGATTTCGGCACCTCGGGGTGCCGGCTCTGCGTCCTGGACCCCACTGGCGAGGTGCAATTTCGCGCCTCTCAGCCACTTCCCGCACCCCGGGTTCAGGGCGAACAGGTGGAGCAGGATCCGCTTCTCTGGTGGCAAGCCCTGGAAACCCTGCTGGATACCCTGGTGAGCACAATACCCGGCGCGGCGATTCGCACCCTGGCCGTGGAT
>CBDUNQ010000418.1:0-2858 GCA_965368625.1 uncultured Gammaproteobacteria bacterium | reverse complement strand
TCCGCGGCTTCCAGGATGGCATCGGCGGCAAAGGGCGCCGGCACGTAAATCATGGTGGCTTCGGCACCGGTTTCACGCACCGCATCGCGTACCGTATTGAAGACCGGTAAACCGAGATGGGTTTGCCCGCCCTTGCCGGGCGTTACACCACCCACCATGCGGGTACCGTAGGCGATGGCTTGCTCCGAGTGAAAGGTACCCTGATTGCCGGTGAATCCCTGGCAAATCACCTTGGTGTGTTTTTCGATCAGTATACTCATGCCACCCGCGCCTCATGCACCACCTGTTTAGCCGCATCGGTGAGCCCCGATGCAGTCACCACATTCAAACCGGAAGAAGCAATGAGGGCTTTACCCTGATCCACATTGGTTCCTTCCAGCCGTACCACCACCGGTACCGATACCTGAACTTCCTTAACCGCCTGAATGATACCTTCCGCAATGAGATCGCAACGCACGATCCCACCAAAGATATTCACCAGTATGGCCTTCACCTTGTGATCGGAAAGAATCAACTTGAAGGCTTCCGCCACCTTGTCCGCCGTAGCCCCGCCACCCACGTCAAGAAAGTTGGCCGGTTCGCCGCCATGCAGCTTGATAATGTCCATGGTGGCCATGGCCAAGCCGGCGCCATTGACCATGCAGGCGATGTTGCCATCCAGGGTGATGTAGTTGAGATCATGCTCACTGGCCGCCCGTTCCTTTTCATCTTCCTGGGTGGTGTCACGTAATTCCAGCAAGGCCGGTTGCCGGTACAGGGCGTTGTCATCCAGATCCATTTTCGCATCCAGGGCCAACAGGCTGCCATCTTCACACACCACCAGGGGATTGATTTCCAGCAGACTCGCATCTTTTTCCTGCATCAGACGATACAGATTCAGCAACAACCGGGTCAGCACGCCCACCTGCTTGCCTTCCAGCCCCAGGGCAAAGGCCAGGTTGCGGCATTGGTAGCCCTGCAGGCCGGCAGCCAGGTGCACGGATTCGGTGAGGATCGCTTCGGGCCGCTCGGCGGCCACCGCTTCGATATCCATGCCGCCGGAAGCCGACGCCATGAAGCTCACCCGTTCCCGCGCCCGATCCACCAGCACACTGAGGTAGAGTTCGCGCGCGATACCCATGGGACGTTCGATGAGCAACCGGTGCACGGGCAAGCCTATGGGGCCGGTCTGATGGGTGATGAGCGTGGATCCCAGCAGGTTGTTGGCAAAGGCTTCCAGGGTTTCCAGGTCATCCACCAGCTTCACGCCACCGGCCTTGCCACGCCCGCCCGTATGTACCTGGGCCTTGACCACCCAGCGTTCGCCACCCAGTGTTTTGGCGGCGGTGATGGCTTCATCGGTACTGTGGGCAACCATGCCCTCGGGAACGGGAATGCCATAGTCCCGGAACAATTGCTTGGCCTGGTGTTCATGTAGATGCATGGGCGAACTCCGCGTGTACACAGGGGATCCGGACCGCTGTCCGAAAACGCATATTGTGGAATAAAGCGCGCGACACCGCAAAGTATGGCACTGATACCCGACGATGAAGGCACATTACCAACTTGCACCGCAGCGCCTCAGCAAGGAAACTACGCCCTATGCCTGGATTTCGCACCCTGATCGTTTTACTCGCCATTGTTGCCGCCCTGTTGCTTGTGCGCCGCCTCTGGCCGCGGCGACGTACACCGCCGCCAGCCATCCCACCCGCGCAAATGGTGCGCTGCCACCACTGCGGCCTTTACCTGCCTCGGGAAGATGCCGTGCTTCGGGAAGGGAACCCCTATTGCAGCCGGCAACATGCGGATCAGGATTCGGCCAACCCACCTTCATGAAGAACGGGTATCACATACGTCCGGAGGGTGCTTCCGGCCAGGAGCAGGAAGATACCCTTACCTGGCGGCCATTGCGCTTTTTGACCTTTTACCGGCTTATTCTGGCGGGTTTTCTGCTCACCGTGTTTTACTCCACCGATGCCACTCCCCTGGGACAGGACATTCCGCGCCTGTTTGCCATGGCGGGCATTGGCTATGCCCTGTTCGCCCTGGCCGCCGGATTTGCCGCCCGCTTGCGCCGCCCTTCCTACCACTGGCAGGTGTTGCCGCAGATTCTGGTGGATATTGTGGTCATCACCCTGCTGATGCATGCCAGTGGCGGCATGGCCAGTGGCCTGGGTATATTGCTGGTGGTATCGGTGGCCGCCGGCAGCCTGCTGGTTCCGGGACGGTTGGCATTTCTGTTTGCCGCCATCGCCAGCCTCGCGGTGCTTTCCGAATATGGCTTCGCTTTTCTGCAAAGTGCCGACCGATTCAAGGGGGATGTCACCCAGTCGGGATTACTGGGCGTGGCGTTCTTTGCCACCGCCGCCATGGCCCACATGCTGGCACGGCGCCTGCGCGATACGGAAGCCCTGGCGGAAAGCCGGGGTGTGGATCTGGCCAATCTGCAGGAACTCAATGAGCGCATTGTGCAGCGCCTGCAATCAGGCATCGTGGTGGTGGACCCCAATGGCATCATCCGCCTCATGAACCGCACCGCCTGGATGCAACTGGGCATGCCACCGGAAGAACCGGGGCGCTCCATTGCCGACCCCAACTGGGCGCCCCCCATACTCCACCCCCAGGGCAGTGAAATGGGCTTGATTCCCAAGTTCACCGGGTTGGGCACCGACAATGGCATGGGCGCCATCATTTCCCTGGAAGACAGCAGTGCCGTGGACCAGCAGGCCCAGCAACTCCAGCTCGCCTCCCTGGGCCGCCTGACCGCCAGTATCGCCCATGAGATCCGCAACCCACTCGGTGCCATCAGCCATGCCGAACAGCTGCTCCGAGAATCACCGGATCTGCCTCACGCAGACCAGCGGCTGATCGACATCATC
>CBDUNQ010000417.1:0-2865 GCA_965368625.1 uncultured Gammaproteobacteria bacterium | reverse complement strand
TGCACAGTCACCGTTTCTGGGTGGAAAGTGAAAATCGCTGGGTGAAGCTGCGCCTTACTTCCAAAGGCATGCGGATCATCGACAAGAAGGGTATCGATAGCGTACTGGCCGATATCCGTGCCCGTGGCGAAAAGGTGTAAGGAGCGAAATCATGCGTGACAAAATCAAACTCGTTTCCAGCGCCGGCACCGGTCACTTCTATACCACCACCAAGAACAAGCGCACCATGCCCGATAAGTTGGAAATGAAAAAATTCGACCCGGTGGTCCGCAAGCATGTGATGTACAAGGAAGCCAAGATCAAATAATCGATCTGGCACCTGAAGCCACCCACAAAAAACCCGGCGATTGCCGGGTTTTTTGTGGGTGACATCTTTACCCCCCTCAGATCACCGCCATACGATAGCCACGCAGGCGCAGGGCAAAGTCTTCCAGTACTTGAATACCCGTGGCTTCCGCCTGAGCACACCATTCCTGCAGTGCCGCCAGCAGGGCTTCGTGGCTACAGGCCTTGCGGTCCCATACCGCCTGTAGCCGTTGCCGGTACTGATAGACCGTACGCAAGTCCTGGCAACGGGCCAAAATGGCTTCCAATCGCCCATGGGCACCGGCATCCATGACCTTCGGATCCCGTACCAGCAGTTTCCGTGCCTGCCGAAAGGGCAATACACCCTGTTTCACTGGCCGCTGGGTTTGCCGCAATACCGGCCACAGTACCCGCTGGGCATAATCAGCCATGACATGCATGCGATTGACCACGATGGCCGTCAAGGCTTCTTTATCTATTTTTTCACCGCCTTCGGCTACCCTCGGCCTGGGGGCCAGCTTCTTCACCCGGGCCAGGCGCAGGCCGGCCAACAGGCGGATGTACGCCCAGCCAATATCCAATTCCCAGGGCTTCTGGGAAAAACAGGCGGCACTGGCAAAGGCATGATGGTTGTTGTGCAACTCTTCACCGCCAATCAGAATGCCCACAGGGAGCAGGTTACGGGAAGCATCCGGGGTCTCGAAGTTGCGATAACCCCAGTAATGGCCAATCCCATTGACCACTCCGGCCGCCCACACCGGAATCCACATCATCTGTATGGCCCAGATGGCCAGACCGATAAACCCGAATAACACAACATTGATGACTAACATCAATACGATGCCTGCATAGCTATGGCGTTGATAGAGGTGGCGCTCCAGCCAATCGTCAGGTGTACCATGGCTGTACTGGCTGATCAGATCCGGTTGAGCGGCTGCGGCACGATAGAGCTCTGCGCCCTGCCAGAACACCTGGGATATCCCCTTCATCTGGGGGCTGTGGGGATCTTCGGGCGATTCGCATTTAGCATGATGCTTGCGGTGTACCGCCACCCATTCCCGGGTCACAATGCCGGTGGTCAGCCACAGCCAGAAGCGGAAGCCATGGGAGACTATGGGATGCAAGTCCAGGGCCCGGTGGGCCTGATGACGATGCAGATACAGGGTGACACCAACAATGGTAATGTGGGTAATCACCAGGACTACCAGCAGGTAACCGTACCAGGGAAGGTTGACCAGACCCTGGGCCCAATGGCCCGCCGTCAGATAATCATTCATACATGCCTTTATGATTTCCAGAAACAACCGATACCATCTTAACGGCAGGTTTTCGCGCCCATGCATCAACAACTGTTACTATGCTGTTAATTATCCTGCATCCACTATAAACAATGGGTTAACGCTGACGATGCATGGCTGCCTGCCCATCGGGCCAATGAGGATAACAATTCATGCCAACCACCGCTACGGCAACACACCGGAAGAAGCACACCATGGATGATATCTTTGTCGGGCGCCAACCCATTTATGATGCTGATCTTGAAGTGTATGCCTATGAATTGCTGTTTCGCAGTGGCGAAACCGGTGGCGCCATGGTGCAGGACGGAGACCAGGCCACTTCGCAGGTGATTGTCAATACCTTCATGGAAATCGGCCTGGACCAGATCGTAGGAGAGCACCTGGCCTTCATCAACCTCACCCGCTCCTTCCTGGTGGAAGACCGCACCCAGGTCTTGCCGCCGCAACGGGTGGTGCTGGAAGTGCTGGAGGACATCGCCCCGGATCCGGATGTTCAAAAAGGTATTCAACGCCTGGCCGAACAGGGCTATACCATTGCCCTGGATGATTTTCTCTACCACGAATCCCTACTGCCCCTGGTGAAACTGGCGCACTTGATCAAGATCGACATCATGGGCATGGAAGAAGCGACGCTACGCGAACATGTGCGTCAACTGGCACCCCACAACGTGCCTTTACTGGCCGAAAAGGTGGAATCACAGGCAGAATTCGAGCTCTGCAAGGAATTGGGCTTCACCTATTTTCAGGGATATTTCTTTTGCAAGCCCAATGTGGTGAAAGGGCAGCGTATGCCCTCCAACCGCCTGGCCACCCTGCGCCTGTTGAGCCGCATTCAGGACCCACAGGTCAGCGCCAAGGAGCTGGAGCAATTGATTGCCCAGGACGTGAGCCTGAGCTATAAAATCCTGCGCTACATCAACTCCGCCGCCATGGCCTTACCGCGCAAGGTGGAATCCATTCAGCAAGCCGTGGTGTACCTGGGGCAGCAATCCATTAAAAACTGGGTCACGCTCATTTCCCTGGCCGGCATTGATGACAAGCCCATGGAATTGATCGTCACGGCGATGATTCGCGCCAAAATGTGTCAGGAGCTGGCGGAAAGCGCCGGCTTCAAAAACACCGAGAGCTTTTTCATGGTGGGCCTGTTTTCCGCCCTCGATGCCATGATGGACCGCCCCCTGGAAGAACTCCTGGAGGAATTGCCCCTGGCCGAAGAAGTGCAGGATGCCTTGCTGCACCGTAAAGGACATGCCGGGCATGC
>CBDUNQ010000416.1:0-2874 GCA_965368625.1 uncultured Gammaproteobacteria bacterium | reverse complement strand
GTCAGTTTACAGCAAGCTCGTTGTCGTGCATGCCGCTCCAGTTCCATCAGCAGGGCTTGAGCAACTCCCCGCTGACGATACTCACCAAGTACCATGATGTCATGAAGATTCAATATGGGGCGGGCACGAAAAGTGGAATACCCAGGGAAGGCATTGGCCAGGCCGATGGCGCGCGACCCATCATAGGCCAGCAGGGAAAGAAATCCGGGATAGCGTGGTAGATCCACGAGTAACCGATTCCGGACCTCTGAATCCAGGGGACATGCGCCCCCCATGGGATCACGCGCATAGGCATCGAGGAGTTGTATAAAATCCCTTGCCTGATCCGGTGCACACAAATCGGCCTGCAAAATCTTCCACGACATCATGTAGTCAGCTACCCGGCTGCCGGCCCCAGGCAATCCACAGAGGGTCGGATTCCGTGAGCTGTGCAATATGAGGGTCATCTGCCGGCCGCGGCAAGCCCCTCTCCACGTGGCTGGCGAGATCCTCAAATCCGGCATCCTGCAACAATTGCAACACCCACCCCAGGCGCTCCATGGGGTGCAGGGATATCCATAAGGAAATGGCCTTGGTGGGAAAGTAACGATTGGAGAAACTGATCACCAGGCGCCCACCGGGCTTCAATACCCGCCTGATTTCCCGAAGCACCTCCCAAGGTTGAATCAGGTATTCAAAAGAAACCGTATTAATCACGGCATCAAAGCTGGCATCGGGGAATGGCAGCCGGCTTAGCTGATTCAGGTCATGGGTCACTCGGGCATTCAAGCGGGCATTATTACGCAATTCCGCTTCATTCATACCCAGACCGGTTACTTCATATTCCCCTTCAAGGTGGGTATACAAACTCGCCATGAGATCCAATACCTGCGCACCTTCAGGAATCAGCTGGCCATATGCGTGTTCGATCCGTTGTGCACAAAGGGTATCCACATGCCGCACGGGCCGATAGACCTGATAAAACACATCATCGGCGTCATCATTTTCCCGATCATAGCCACCCGGCTCGTTAAAATCAGCGATGATATTCCGCAGTGGACACTCCATACCGGCCCATTCCAGTATCTGTTCGGGACCACCGTTGCCCATGGGTAAATGCTCATCCTCGATTTCCGATAGCCTTCCCTGTAAATAGGCAATGGGGGGATTTCGGTCACCGGTAAACTGTTGATCATCCACATGGAGTAAACGGAACACCGGTCGCTCATGGGTGCCCGGCAAAAACCGGCTGGGATAATAACGCCCTGTTCGCGGTGCCTGACTGAGGTTCCAGATTGAGCGCCGATAGCTTTTAACAAGGCTGTCATCCACCTTGGGCAGATTCAGGCCGGAGGGAATGTCGTCTCCCTGCCAAACCAGATGCTGATGTCGGCCCAAAGTGGATGTGAATTGAAAAACCAGGCCTTTTGCCATAGGAAACCATCTGGTAAATAAGTGGATTATACAATACGCGGCATTGCAAACGGAGTGAAGCAATCTCCTGACCTGGGCTCCTGCCCTTGCGATTCCCGAGTGACGACCGACAGGCCAGAGAGATTGCTGCGTAACCACTGAACGACAGCCCCCGGGGAAGATGCCACTTGAATACCTATGTCGGGGAGTTGCTGGTACGGGGGGCGATTACCCCTACCCTGCTCGCGGTGCCGGCCCCAGGTTCAGACTTCCTTCCTGCATCATATGCAACAGGCCACTATGCCCCACCCCATCGAAGATGAATTGCACAGCCAATGCCGAAAGAATTACACCAAAAACCCGGCTGATCACCTGTAACCCGGTAATACCGATATGTCGCTGAATCTGATTCGCTCCCAGCAAGGCAATCAGGCTCACCAGCATTACGGCCAGTAATGACACCAAGACCAGAAGTTTTGATGGCAAATCACCCTCGGTGTCCGCCATCAACAGAATAATAGCGCCAATGGCACCGGGGCCGGCAAGCAATGGGGTGGCCAGCGGGAATACGGAAATATCATCCTTTTCCAGTGCCTCCTGTTGTTCCTGATCGGTGGTGGAAGTACCGCCCGAGATGCGGGCAAATACCATATCGATGGCAATGAGCAATAGCAAAATCCCACCGGCGGTGCGCAGGGCCGCCAGGGTGATCCCCAAATGACGCAGCAGAGTGTCTCCGAACAATGCAAAAAACAATAATATACCCGAGGCCACCAGCACACCGCGAATCGCCATGGAGCGACGCTTCAAATAGGCAGTGCTGGTAGTCATCCCCGCAAACATCATCGCCACATCGATGGGCCCAATGGTGGCAAACAAGGTAGTGAAGGCAACAATCGCCGTTTCAAACATAGGAAAGAATCTGCTGAAATCAATATGATTTTTATAGCATAGCACCGTATTTCCCCGGGAAACACCTTTGGCGCTTTCACTACTCATGTGACGAAGACTGTATTACAATTGCTATGCTGTCGGCCCACAAGGATCGTGAGAAAAATTCAATGAACAAGCTGCAAGACTTACAGAATAATATTGAAGAAGTACTTTCCAAAAAGCTGTTTTTCGTGGGCGGACAGGGGAAATCCGGCACCACCTGGCTGGAATTGATACTCAATGCCCATCCGAATGTGAGCTGCGCGGGCGAAGGGCACTTCGCAGACATCCTTTCGCAGAATATGGCACAGAGTGTTACTCAGTATAACTCGGCCATCGCACAAAGTGATCGCATCTTCCATGAACTGGAAAGTTACCCACGCCTGAAGAATGAGCACTTGAATCTTCTGACCCGCACCGCCATCGCCTGTCTGCTGAGTGAACAGGCTGAAGTGGAGCAAGTGGAAGCCATTGGCGAACGAACACCGGCCAATATGGATTACCTGCCCTACCTGAATCTACTGTTTCCCGATGCCCGCTTCATTCACA
>CBDUNQ010000415.1:0-2880 GCA_965368625.1 uncultured Gammaproteobacteria bacterium | reverse complement strand
CGTTACAGGTTGCGCAGAAACCGTTGCCGGGCCTTTTCCAGATCCTTGCGCAGGCTGTTGAGGAGCGGCTCATCGAGCTGGCCCTGTAACCCGTCCAGATTGTCCAGACAGGTCTGGTAGAAGTCATCAAAGGCCTGGATCACTTGCCGGGTATCCGTGGTGGCGGCATTCGATGGCGCATCCGATGTGAGATCCGTTGCCGGCTCACCCTCTTCCCTCAGGGGTTCCACCTCGGCGGCGCGCGCCATGAATTTGGGCTTGCCACTGTCAATGTACACCGCGACCAGCGGGCTGGTTTTGCGCAACCGTTCGCCCTGGTAATGGAACAGGCTGTCCATGGCAAGCTGATGAAACTTCATAACCTTGTCCGGCTGCCTTATTCCGGCATCTTGGTCATGTTTTGACCATAGAAGATTTCCAGCATTTCACGCTTCAGGCGCCGCCGAATCAACTTCTTTTCGTTGCTTTTGAGGTCTTGCTCATCCACGCCGAACAGGTAGTTGTCCAGATCCAGTTCCTTGAGCATCATCTTGGTATGAAAGATGTTTTCCTGGTATACATTCACATCGATCATTTCATAGCGGCTGCGGGTATCTTTGGCGATAAAGTTTTGTATGGAATTGATCTTGTGATCGATGTAATGCTTTTTTCCCTTCACGTCGCGGGTGAAGCCGCGTACCCGGTAATCCATGATGACAATATCCGAGTCAAAGCTGTGAATCAGGTAATTCAATGCCTTGAGGGGTGAGATGCGTCCACAGGTGGAAACATCGATATCGGCGCGAAAACTGCTCACGCCATTATCGGGGTGGCTCTCGGGGTAGGTGTGCACGGTAATATGGCTCTTGTCCAGATGGCATACCACATCATCGGGCAATGGCCCCGGCGCTTCATCATTGTAAGCCAGTTCCTGTTGATCCTGGGTGAGTATGGGTTCTTCCGACACCAGCATGGTGACACTGGCGCCCTGGGGGTCATAATCCTGGTGGGCGATATTGAGAATGCTGGCGCCGATAATATCGGCCACTTCCGTGAGGATGCCGGTGAGGCGCTCCGCATTGTATTCCTCATCAATGTACTCGATGTAATCTTCACGCTGCCGCGGGGTCTTGGCGTAACAGATATCGTAGATATTGAAACTCAGGGTTTTGGTAAGGTTGTTGAACCCGTGGAGTTTCAATTTCCGGTTCATGCTTTTCATTCAGTCGCTGCCCTCAGCTGCCGTGGATCTCGAAGGTCATAAGGAAACCCGGGACCACACAGAGGGCCCGGCGGCTATTATCCATATTTTTACCGGTTACGGGGGGGAAATGGGGGAGATTGTGCCCCTGGGGTGGCCAAAATTTACCTGTACAGGGCTTGGGCTGCGGTAAACCATTCAATTCTCGTTAAATTGTGGCCGATGAGGTAATCTGATAGCGGATCCGGAGAGCCCCTATGAGCGCAAAATCAGCGCCACGTCTGACGGATAAGCAGGCGGAAGATATTCTGGAAGTACTGGACAAGGCTGATGAATACCATCGCAGCTGGCTGCACGATCTCCATGGCAGCTTGATCTGTGCGGTCCCCTTTGCGGAAGATGTAACCACTGAAAACTCTCATACTCTGTGCCGTTTTGGCAAATGGTACCGGGGGGATGCACCCGCCTGGTTGCGGGAAGACCCGCAATTCATCGAATTGGATCGTTATCACCGGATGATGCACGACAGTGCCCGCCGGCTGGCCTGTGAATACCAGGCTGGAGCACCCATTCCGGTATCTCTGTACGCTGAGTTTATCGAACATCAGACGCATATGAGCGTTTGCATGGAGCGCATTCGCGACCGCTTGCAGGAATTGCGGTTTTCCTTCGATACCCTGACCGGCGCACTCAATCGTGAAGCCTTTTTGCCGGTAATACAGCAAGAGTATGCCCGTCTGCAACGCACCGGGGAGTCCTGTGCCATCGCCATGGTGGATTTGGACTATTTTAAAAAAATCAACGATACCCATGGCCATCTGGCCGGCGACCGGGTATTGCGCTGGGTGTCCCGGCGGTTGTTTCGCGGCTTGCGCAAATATGATTCCGTATGCCGCTATGGCGGAGAAGAATTCCTGGTGTTTCTCCCACATGTGGCAGGCTTGCAGGCCGTGGAAATCCTCGATCGCATGCGGCAGGTGCTGGAGCATACCCCGGTGAAACTGGAAGTAGGGAATATTCAGGTCACCGCTTCTTTTGGCGTATCCATGTTATTGCCGGATCGGAGTATTCAGCAAAGTATCGCCCGAGCCGATCAGGCGCTTTATCAGGCCAAAGAGCAGGGGCGTAACCGGGTTTGTTTTCTGGATTGACTCAGGCGCAGGACACCCCGTAAGTCAAGGGCCTTTTCCCCCGCACTCATTGCTATACTTGCGGACTTTATGAAGTCTGCCATCCCATTGGTCAGGCATAGCTCAGGAGTAATGATGTCCCGAATTGACGCACAACTGGCCCGCGAGCTGGGCGTGGCGGAAGCGCAGGTGCGCGCCGCGGTGGGCTTGCTGGATGAAGGTGCCACCGTGCCCTTTATTTCCCGCTATCGCAAGGAAGTCACCGGTGGGCTGGATGATACCCAGTTACGTACTCTGGAAGAGCGCCTCGGGTATCTGCGGGAGCTGGAAGAACGCCGTGCCACGGTACTCAAGAGCATTCAGGAGCAGGGTAAGCTGACGGAGGCGCTGGAGGCGGATATCCAGGCCGCCGATACCAAGACCCGTCTGGAGGACCTCTACCGTCCCTTTGTACAGAAGCGCCGTACCAAGGCGCAAATCGCCCGCGAGGCCGGTCTGGAGCCCCTGGCCATGTCGCTGCTGGATGACCCTCAACAACAGCCGGAAGCGCTGGCGGCGGGTTACGTTTGT
>CBDUNQ010000414.1:0-2883 GCA_965368625.1 uncultured Gammaproteobacteria bacterium | reverse complement strand
AAAGGCTACCGCGAAAAAGAAGGTTGTAGCCAAGAAAACGGTTGCCAAGAAGACGCCGGCCAAGAAGAAGGTCGCGGCGAAAAAAACCGCAGCAAAAAAGGCGCCCGCAACAAAGAAAACCGCCGCCAAAAAAGCCGCCACCAAGAAAACCGCCGCGAAGAAAGCGGCGACAGGCAGCAAGTCCGCTGTGAAAAAAGTCACCAGTGCGCGTCAGTACATGAATGAAGAGCAGACCGAACACTTCCGCAATATCCTCCTGGCCTGGAAACATGAATTGATGGAGGAAGTGGATCGCACCGTTCATCATATGCAGGATGAAGCCGCCAATTTCCCCGACCCCAACGATCGCGCCACCCAGGAATCGGAATTCAGCATGGAGTTGCGGGCACGTGACCGGGAGCGCAAGCTCATCAAGAAAATCGACGAATCCATTACCAAGCTCGATGAACAGGAATACGGCTACTGCGAATCCTGCGGAGTGGAAATCGGCATCCGCCGACTGGAAGCCCGGCCCACGGCCACCCTGTGCATTGATTGTAAAACCCTGGATGAAATACGCGAAAAACAGCGCGGCTGAGATCGCGGCAGCTGACGCTCACGAAAAAGCCGGCGATTGCCGGCTTTTTCGTATATGACTGGCCATGGCGGACATAATCACTGACTACTGCGGCCGTTATGCCCCATCGCCTACCGGCCCACTGCACCTGGGATCATTACTGGCCGCCATGGCCAGTTATCTCGATGCCCGCCATCAGCAGGGACAGTGGCGGTTACGCATGGAAGACCTGGATCCACCGCGGGAGGTACCCGGTGCAGCCGATGCCATTCTGCGCTCACTGGATACCTATGGTTTTACCTGGGATGGCCCCGTGGCCTATCAAAGCCAACGGTTGGATGCTTACCAGGCGGCACTGGAAACCCTGCAACAGCAGGGATGGTCATACCCCTGCTGTTGCTCCCGCAAGGATATCCTTCAAGCCGCACCACAGCAGGGAATCGATGGTCCGGTTTACCCGGGCACCTGTCGGGCAGGCATTCGGGGTGCCACCGCCCGCGCCTGGCGGGTGCGCACCGAGGAACGGGAAATCGGCTTTCAGGATCGGGTACAGGGCTGGCAAAGCCAGAACCTTGCGCGGGATGTGGGCGACTTTCCACTGCTACGGGCCGACGGCTATTTCGCCTATCAACTGGCAGTAGTGGTAGATGATAGCTGGCAAGCCATCAACCAGATCGTACGTGGCAGTGACCTACTCGACTCCACACCAAGACAGATCTATCTGCAACAGCGCCTCGGCCTCACCACGCCGGGGTATCTGCACATTCCGGTGGCACAGAATGCACTCGGCGAAAAGCTCAGCAAGCAAACCCGAGCCAGCCCCATACCAGAAAAATGCAGTGTATCGTTGCTGATCCGTTGTCTGCGCTTTCTCGGCCAGCAAATTCCCGCGGATTTTCAGGATGCGAAGCTCACGGAATTCTGGCAGTGGAGCATTGCTCACTGGGATATCAACCGCATCCCCCGCCGGAAAGGCATGCCGGCCCCCTGACCGGTGGTTGAAAAATCCATCCAGAGCTTTAAATAATCCACGATGGCGCGTGATGAACCGGCGCCATGCTTAGGTGATCCGATACCGGCACATACAAACACTACTGCGCCGACCCCTGCGATCCATGCCGTCTGACAAAACCTACTGGCCAAGGCCGTTCACTCGAGTAGAATAGACCCGATACGCAACCTTTGACGCACAAATGCAGACATGAAGTCTGCCGAGGAGATCAAAGCATGTCCGATGCAAAGCGGTATCCCGTACCCCACGAATACGCTGCCAGGACTCATCTCACCCGAGATCAGGCCAAAGCCATGTATGACCATTCCATTAGCGATCCGGAAGGTTTCTGGTCGGAACAGGCCAAAAAGTTTCTCACCTGGTATCAAGGATGGGACCGGGTTCTGGACTGGGATTATGACAAGGGTCATATCCGCTGGTTCGAAGGTGGCAAACTCAATGTCTGCTATAACTGCGTAGACCGCCACCTGGAGGCGAGAGGTCAGCAAACGGCCTTGATCTGGGAAGGCGATGACCCCACTCGGGATACCACCATCTCCTATCAGGAACTGCATGATCACGTGGCGCGCCTCGCCAATGCCTTGAAAGCCCGCAATGTGAAGAAAGGGGATCGGGTTTGTATCTATATGCCGATGATTCCCGAAGCCGCCTATGCCATGCTTGCTTGCGCGCGCATCGGTGCAGTACATTCCGTGGTGTTCGGCGGCTTTTCCCCGGAATCCCTCAAGGACCGTATTCTTGACTCCGACTGCCAAGTGGTGATGACGGCGGATGAAGGCGTGCGCGGCGGTAAACCCGTCCCCCTGAAGCGCAATACCGATGCTGCCCTGCAACACTGCCCCAAGGTACATACCGTGCTCACGGTAAAACGTACCGGTGGCAATATCGACTGGCATGAAGGCCGTGATGTCTGGTACCACGAAATAACCGCCACGCAATCCACCGATTGCCCCCCGGAGCAGATGGATGCCGAAGATCCACTCTTTATACTCTACACCTCCGGCTCCACCGGCAAGCCCAAAGGGGTATTACACACCACCGGCGGGTATTTACTGTTCGCTGCCATAACCCATAAATATGTATTCGATTATCATGATGGTGATATCTACTGGTGCACCGCGGATGTCGGCTGGATCACCGGCCATACCTATATTGTGTATGGCCCCCTTGCCAATGGCGCGCAATCCCTCATGTTCGAAGGCATTCCCACTTACCCCAATGCCTCACGCTTCTGGGAGGTATGCGACAAACACCAGGTGAACACCTTCTATACGGCACCAACCGCCATTCGCGCACTGATGCGCGAAGGCACTGA
>CBDUNQ010000413.1:0-2889 GCA_965368625.1 uncultured Gammaproteobacteria bacterium | reverse complement strand
GAACAGGCGGCTGATAGTTTCCACCGCCATACCAAGCAGGTTGGCGATGTCATTGCGCGACATACTGAGGTTGAACTCGGTGGCCGAATAACCCCGGTCCTTGTAGCGTTCCGAGAGCTGAATCAGAAAGCTGGCCAGGCGCGATTCCACTGGCGCGCGCGCCAGCAAGGCCATATGGCAGTGCTCGTGCTGTAGCTCCTCACTCATCAGGCTCAGCAAATGGTGGCTCAGGCCTGGAATTTCCTGGCTGAGGATTTCGAGACGTTCGTAGGGGATTTCGCACACACTGACGGTTTCCAGCGCCTTGGCCGAACAGGTATGGATTTCACGACTGATGGCGTCCAGGCCAAGCAGCTCGCCGGGCAGGTGAAAGCCGATGATTTGTTCCTGACCTTCTTGATCGGTGGTGAATGTCTTGAGGGAGCCGGCCCGCACCGCAAACATGGAGCGGAAGGGATCGCCGAGGCGATACAGGTACTCGCCCTTTTCCACCGGGCGGCGGCGCTTGATGATTTTATCCAGCTTGCTGAGATCCCCGTCCCCCAGACCCATGGGCATGCAGAGTTGGAACAGGCTGCATTTCTGGCAGTGGGAGCGAATATCTTCCAGTTTTACAATGCGTTCTTGAGACATTTACTGTTCGTCGATCACGGTTAAAACCAAGGTTGGAATGTCACGATTCCATAAAATCAAATATACTGTAAACATTCCGGATTAAACAGCGGATTGTTAACATATTGACCCCAATCAAGATAATTCTTTTTAGGACAAGTTAATAATTTGAGGTTTTTCTGAACTTTATTTCTCCTGCACAGTTTCCCCCTTCCCGAGATAACGGTATCCTATTTATATAAACAAACCTTAATGAACCAGTTGCCGGCATACATGCCGGAGCGCTCGGAGTGTAAAACATGGCTGATCGGACGGCCACCGTAAAAAGAGATACCCTGGAAACCCGGATTGAGGTCACGCTGAATCTGGATGGCAGCGGGAAAAGTGAGTTCAACACGGGTATCCCCTTTCTGGAGCACATGCTGGACCAGGTGGCCCGCCATGGCATGCTGGATCTGTGGATCCAGGCCAAGGGGGATTTACACATTGACGCCCATCACACGGTCGAAGACGTGGGCATCACGCTGGGCCAGGCGTTTGTTGAAGCGGTGGGCGATAAGACAGGACTTCGTCGTTATGGTCACGCCTACGTGCCACTGGATGAAGCCCTGTCCCGCGTGGTCATTGATTTTTCCGGTCGTCCGGGTCTGGAATATGGTGTTGAATTTCCACGGGCGCGCATTGGTGATTTTGATGTAGACCTGTTTGCTGAATTTTTTCAGGGCTTCGTTAACCACGCCAAGGTGACCCTGCATATTGATGTGATCCGGGGTGATAATGCCCACCATATTGCCGAGACGGTGTTCAAGGCATTTGGTCGCGCATTGCGTATGGCCCTGGAAATTGATCCACGAATGGAAGGAATCATGCCTTCAACCAAAGGCAGCCTCTGATTCAGAGGCTGCCTGTTTCTATTACACCTCATTAGTTCACAGAATAGTCATGAGTCGCGCTGCTGTTATTGATTACGGAATGGGTAACCTTCACTCGGTGGCCAAGGCACTGGAACAGGTGGGCCACGGTATTGAGGTGGACATTACATCAGATCCGGGGCGTATTCTGGCTGCGGAGCATGTGGTGTTCCCCGGTGTGGGTGCGATACGGGATTGCATGGCTGAGATTCGACGCCTGCAGCTGGATGCGGTTGTGCATCAGGTCGCGGAAGCCGGTACGCCTCTGCTGGGTGTGTGTGTGGGAATGCAGGCCCTGATGAGCTGGAGTGCCGAGAATGAAGGCACCGAGTGCCTGGGTATCTTCCCCGGTAAAGTGCAGTCTTTCGGTGAAGACCTGAAGGATCCGCTTAGTGGTGAGCGCCTCAAGATTCCCCACATGGGCTGGAACCAGGTGCACCAGGTCATGTCCCATCCCATATGGCATGGCATTAGCCAGGACGCGCGGTTTTATTTTGTTCACAGTTACTATGTCGAGCCGGCGAGTCCGGAAGTGATCGCCGCCTCAAGCAGCTACGGTTTTCCCTTTACCGCGGCCGTGGCTCGCGATAATGTGTTTGCCGTGCAGTTTCATCCGGAGAAAAGTCAGTATGCGGGTCTGAAACTGTACGAGAATTTCCTCAACTGGGACGGCAAGTCCTAAAACCAAATGAGAGTTCTGACATGTTGCTGATACCTGCCATCGACCTGAAAGACGGCAAGTGCGTGCGCCTCCGCCAGGGGCGCATGGAAGATGAAACTGTATTTTCTGATGATCCTGTGGCCATGGCAGGCCGTTGGGTGAAAGCAGGTGCGCGTCGCTTGCATATCGTGGATCTTAATGGCGCCTTTGAAGGCAAGCCTGTCAATGCCGGTGTGGTCAATGAGATCGCGGCGGTTTACCCGGATTTACCAATCCAAATCGGAGGCGGTATCCGCGATGAGGATACCGTGCAGACTTATCTGGATGCCGGCGTGGCGTATGTGATTATCGGTACCAAGGCGGTGAGTGCGCCGCATTTTGTCAACGACCTGTGCCTGGAGTTTCCCGGCCATATCATTGTTGGCCTCGATGCCAAAGACGGTAAAGTAGCAATTGATGGCTGGTCAAAACTCTCGCGTCACGATGTGATCGATATGGCGCAACACTTCGAACAGGACGGGGTTGAAGCCATTGTTTATACCGACATCGGGCGTGACGGCATGATGAGCGGTGTCAACGTGGAGTCCACCGTAAAGCTGGCGCAAGCCATCACCATTCCGGTTATTGCCTCCGGTGGCATCACCAACATGGACGATATCCGCGCCCTGTGTGAGGTTGCGGATGAAGGCATCATGGGTGCCATCA
>CBDUNQ010000412.1:0-2890 GCA_965368625.1 uncultured Gammaproteobacteria bacterium | reverse complement strand
ATACTCGATGCCCTGATCGGACAGGCCTTCATCCCAGAGCACCAGACTGCGGATGGCACGACCACTTTCATCCGCAAACAAGCCGATTACCACATACCGTGCATCGTAATACAGGGCAAGATCCTGGACACACTCGGCAAAAAAACGCGGATTGGCCGCAGCACAACCACGTTGTGCGAGGCGGGACAGGAGATTATTGGTACGATTGTACTCGGCTGCCAGACTGAAGGGCCCCTGGGTCACCAGGTGTTCAAGGCGCGGCCCTTTTGCATTTTCCATCATGCTTCTCCCCTGTCCCGTGGTAGTGGTAAACCTGATCGGTCACAGGTCAAGAGTCGACCCCTGGCCGAAAGAAAACAACCGTGCATTGCAAAAGCTTTGCAAATTCGCCGGAATCAGGATCTGACTTATAATAATTATTTACATTAATTATATATTATATCTATCTGATTTATATTTATTATATATGGCCAAAAAAACAATAATACCGAGGCAGCTCACCTGCCCTTGTCGCCACACCCTGAACCACTGCCTGCAGTGGCCAAGCGGGTACAAGATGAAGCCCGTATTGCAGCGCAGCCATGCTAGAATGCCATGCTTTCGTAATCTAATAAGAGATCCGGTAACCCAATGTCACGGCTAGAAGAATTACTCCAGCAACGCATCCTTATCCTTGATGGCGCCATGGGCACCATGATCCAGAGCTATCAGCTGGAGGAAGCGGATTATCGTGGAGAGCGCTTTGCCGACTGGCCGCAAGACCTCAAGGGCAACAATGACCTGCTGTCCCTCACTCAGCCGGATATCATCCGCGATATCCACAAGGCCTATCTGGCGGCCGGTGCCGATATTGTGGAAACCAACACCTTCAATTCCACGCACACTTCCCTGGCTGACTACGGTCAGCAGGATCTGGTGTATGAATTGAACCGGACCTCGGCCCAGTTGGCCCGTCAAGCCTGTGACGCCTACAGCACGGAGGATAAACCCCGACTGGTGGCCGGCGTGCTTGGCCCCACCAGCAAGACCGCCTCCATCAGCCCCGATGTCAACAATCCCGGCTTTCGCAATGTCCTTTTCGATGAATTGCGTGATACCTATTACGAAGCCACCCGTGGTCTGGTGGATGGCGGTGCCGATATCCTGCTGGTGGAAACCATCTTTGATACCCTCAACGCCAAGGCGGCCCTGTTTGCCCTGCAATCCTTTTTTGAAGACAGCGGACAATCATTACCGGTAATGATTTCCGGCACCATTACCGATGCCTCGGGACGCACCCTGTCCGGTCAGACCGTGGAAGCCTTTTTCAACAGCCTGCGCCATATTCGGCCCGTTTCCCTGGGCTTCAACTGTGCCCTGGGTGCCAAGCAATTGCGCCAGCACATTGATGAATTGGCCGGCATCGCCGATTGCGGAGTCAATGCCCACCCCAATGCAGGATTGCCCAATGAATTCGGTGAATATGATGAATCCCCCGAAGCCATGGCGGCGGAAATCGAGGAATGGGCGGCATCGGGTTTTCTGAATATCATTGGCGGTTGCTGCGGCACCACCCCGGCACATATCAAGGCCATTGCCGAAGCCGTGGCCAAATACCCACCGCGCGCGATTCCCGCCCATGATCACACCCTGCGCCTGTCAGGCCTGGAGCCGTGCAATATCCGGCCCGACTCCCTGTTTGTAAATGTGGGTGAACGCACCAATGTCACCGGTTCCGCACGCTTCAAGCGGCTGATTCTCGAAGGTCAATACGATGAAGCCCTGAGCGTAGCCCGGGAACAGGTGGAAAACGGTGCGCAAATCATCGATATCAACATGGATGAAGGCATGCTGGATGGCGTGGAAGCCATGCAGACCTTTCTCAATCTCATTGCCTCGGAACCGGATATCTCCCGGGTACCGGTAATGATCGATTCATCCAAGTGGCCCATACTCGAAGCCGGACTCAAGTGCATACAGGGCAAGGGAGTGGTCAACTCCATTTCCATGAAGGAAGGCGAAGCCGCTTTCATCGAGCAGGCACGTCTCTGCCGCAAGTATGGCGCAGCCATCATTGTCATGGCCTTCGATGAAACGGGACAGGCGGATACTCAGGCACGCAAGGTGGAAATCTGTACCCGCGCCTACGAAATACTCACCCGGCAGGTGGGTTTTCCCGCCGAGGATATCATCTTCGATCCGAATATTTTCGCGGTTGCCACAGGCATCGAAGAACACAACAACTATGGCGTGGACTTTATCGAGGCCACCCGTCAAATCAAGCAAACCCTGCCCCATGTAAAGATTTCCGGTGGCGTAAGCAATGTTTCCTTTTCCTTCCGGGGAAATAATCCGGTTAGAGAAGCCATTCACGCCGCCTTTCTTTACCATGCCATCAAGGCCGGCATGGATATGGGGATCGTCAATGCCGGACAACTGGCCATCTATGATGAGCTTCCCGCCGAACTGCGGGAACATGTGGAAGATGTAGTCCTGAACCGCCGTGCCGATGCCACGGAACGCCTGCTGGAGATTGCCGACCGCTACAAGGGCGATGGCAGTGGCAGTAAAAAAGAAGAAGACCTTGCCTGGCGAGAGTTGCCCGTCAACAAACGGCTGGAACATGCCCTGGTAAAGGGTCTGGATGCCTATGTGGAACAGGATACGGAAGAATGCCGTCAGGGTTTTGAGCGCCCCATACAGGTCATCGAAGGCCCACTCATGGATGGCATGAATGTGGTGGGGGATCTGTTTGGTGCCGGCAAGATGTTTTTACCCCAGGTGGTGAAATCAGCCCGGGTGATGAAAAAAGCGGTGGCCTATCTACTGCCCTATATCGAACAGGAAAAGGATGCCAACGCCAAGGCCAAGGGCAAGATCGGCCGCACCACGGGGGATGACTGATGCGACG
>CBDUNQ010000411.1:0-2892 GCA_965368625.1 uncultured Gammaproteobacteria bacterium | reverse complement strand
TGTTATTCACACTGTGTATTGTGATCCCGGCGAAAGCCGGCATCACAATACAGTGACGATGAGTTTGTGATTGCTTCAGCGCAAGAAAATAGGATATGCCCGAATGGCACTTACTTAAGCGATAACCGGCAACCCCCCTCTCCCTCAGGGAGAGGGTTGGGGTGAGGGGATCTACATAACATAGCCTGTTTTATCCCCTCATCCTAACCTTCTACCCGTGCCGGGCACCGAGGTCCCTGAGGGAGAAGGGACTAAAACCCACCACAGTAAACGTTTTCTGTCTTAAGTAAGTGCCATTCGGATATGCCTCTGTATTCTTTGGCGTCAGGGTTCCATCTGCTCCGGTTGCACCCGGGATTCAAAGAATTCATCGGCATCATCCTGATCCACCGGTTCTCCGGCCGCGTTGACCATGGGCATTTCCGAATCGCTCCAGCCGCGCATGCCGGTTTTCAGTGAGATGGGGTTTTTATAGCCCATTTGTTTCATTACCAGGGCGGCGAGGGCGCTGCGATTTCCCGAGCGGCAAATGACAATGACATCCTGTTCGCGCGCCGCTACCAGGTGCGGCACGGTTTCTTCAAAATTGTATTCGCAGGCGGTTTCCAGAATGCCGCGGGGTACGTTGATGGCACCCTGAATGTGCATGGCATCGAATTCGTAGGGTTCGCGCACATCCACCAGAAGCAGGTTCGGTTCTTCCTTGAGGCGGTCTTCAAGATCCCAGGGGAACAGTTCTTCAATCTGTTCCAGGCTGGCGGCCACCATGTCGCGAAATCGTAACATCTATGCAAACCCTTATTCGGTGGTACGGGAAGCCTGTTCCTTGCTGTCACGCAAGCCTTGCTCCACGGCAATGACCGCGGCCTCCACCCGGGAGTGTACTCCCAGTTTGCGAAGGATGGCTTTTACATGGAGCTTCACCGTGCCATCGGAGATGCCCAGGTTGCGGGCAATCACCTTATTACTCTGTCCCTCGGCCAGCAGACAGAGTATTTCGTTTTCCCGGGGAGTGAGTTCGGCAAAAGGGCTTTCCTTGGGTGGATCGATGCTATCTCCCTGCACCACCTTGGCCAGCACCGGTGCCAGATCAGGCGCGACCACGGTCTTGCCCTTGACGATATCGCGCAGCGCCAGTACCAGTTCATCGGGTTCCATGTCTTTGAGCAGGTAACCCTGAGCACCATTGCGCAGGGATTCCACCAGGTCCCGTTCATCGGTGCTAGTGGTGAGCATGACGATGGGTTTGTCAAAACCGGCATTGCGCAATTCGCGCAGCATTTCAATACCATTGAGTTCGGGCATGCGCATGTCCAGCAACATGACATCGGGATGCAGTTCATCGGCCAGCTTCAAGCCTTCGCGGCCATCGCCCACGGCAGCCACCACTTCGATGCCGCGATGAGCCAGCAGGCCTTGTAGACCAACACGGAACAGGGTGTGGTCATCCACCAGTAGTATGCGTAGGCTCATGAAACGGCTCTTTTGGTCAGGGTGATGGGTTGTTCCGGAAAGTTCCGGGGCAGGGAAAAGCGCAGGAGGATGCGGGTGCCTTCGCCGGGTTCACTTTCTATTCGCAGCTTGCCACCAATGCGGGTGGCCCGTTCCTGGAGTATGGTGAGGCCCACATGTTCCCCCGGTGCACCGCTTACAGGGTCACCCATGCCGACACCATCATCTTCCACCAGTACATGGAATTCATGGTTGGGCATGGCTTTGAGCATGACGCGCACCGTGTTGGCCTGGGAATGCTTGCGAATATTGGCCAGGGATTCCTGAATGATCCGTAACACCTGCATTTCCGTATCGGCGGGAAGTGAATCCTTGGTCCACTCCTGCTGGAAGAAGGTATGGATATCGGTTTCCCGTTGAAAGCGCTTGACTGCCTGCTCCACAGCGGGAATCAACCCGCGTTTATCCATGGGGGCACGGAAATGGGCAATCAATTCACGTAATTCGATATAGGCTTCATCCAGGCTGTTCTCGATGCGTTCCAGCTCTTCCCACAGGGCTTCTTCGCGACCTTCGTGGAGGGTTTCATCCAGTACCCGCACCTGAAAACGCAGACTGGCCAGGCTTTGTGCAAGGGAGTCGTGCAGTTCGTGGGCGAGGCGGGTACGTTCTTCCATGATGGAAAGCAGGTTGGCTTCTTCATCAAGGCGAGATTTTTCAATGGCCATGCCCAGGTGATGGCCGATACTGGTGAGCAGTTCCTGCATATCCTCGCGCTGCACCAGGTCTCGCTCGCCAGTGAACAGGTTGTATACACCAAGTACCTTACCGCGATACTGCAGCGGTACGGCAATCATTTCCAGTTCCCCGCTCTTGAAAAATGGACGACCGGCGAATTTGCTGCAACTGAGGGTGCTGTCCTGGGCCAGTACCTTGCCTTCCTGAAGTGCCTGGCCGCAGAGGCAGCGATTGATGGGAATCAAGGTTTCGGCATCCACCACTTCGGCATCCATGCCCGTATGGGCGATCAGGCGCATTTGGTCATCCTCGGTGAGCATGCGCACGGTGGCTGCTTCGGCATGTACCACATCCTTGAGGGTGTGCAGAAAACGCGTCAGCAGATCATCCAGGTCACGGGAGGCATTGATGCTGGCCGCCACGTCGTAGAGGATTTCCAGGGAGTGAGTCTTTTGTTGAATACGGGTGGTTTGCTGCTCCACCTGATTCTGCATATCAAGAGAAAGAGCTTCAAGTTTAGATGATAAGTTATTTATATCTTTAGCTAAATTTGAGAATTCTCCTGAAGAGCGGGCGGGGATGCGCGCGGAAAGTTCACCACTGCGCATTTGCTGCGCCCAGGTACGTACATGGTTCAAGGGGCGCTGGAGGTCGCGCCGGACGATCACGAAGCTGATGCTGAGAAGTATCAGGGCGAGAATG
>CBDUNQ010000410.1:0-2895 GCA_965368625.1 uncultured Gammaproteobacteria bacterium | reverse complement strand
ATAAAGGTTTCTCCAATTAAAGAGTAACCATACGCAATGGAGCGCACATGGTTACTTGCTCGATATGTGAAGGTGGCTGTCAAGGCAGCCACCTAGCGTACTCGCCGCTCCAGAAACAGTACCGCTGCACATAACTTAATTCATAGGGGGCACTATTATGGCCAAGTCACCGAAACTCGTACTGGCCTTCACCGGCCTTGGGCTGGCAAGTACTTCGCAAGCGCTATTTGCCGCTATTGTTACCCTTCAGGGCGCTACCGTTACCTTCAGCTACGACACAACCCTGGTCGATCCTGCCTATGGCAATCTGTTCGTGGCAACCGACAGTACAGGCAACCTCACAGATACCATTTTAGCCACGCCCAATGGCTATCGCGCTGAATCCAATGGCGGCATAGGTATCAATTCCGGAGTGGAACAGGATCTTTTCAGCGCCTCAGGCCTGGTACAGGTAACCGCCAATACCGGCTATACGCTGCAAGCCGTCAATGTACGTGAGCGCGGTGTGTACAATATGAACGCAGGAAATACCGCGGTAGACATCAGTGGAACCCTGCGAGTGTATGACTGGAATGGCAGTGCTACAGAAGCCTCATCGACAATGGCAGTGGCTGGCGATCTGACATTACGCGATGGCGTGAATCACAGCTGGCAGGGAACCGCCGGATTTGACCTGAGCAATGCCACCTGGGACGGTATCAACAATGTGGGACTTGAATTGATCGATAGCTTGACTGCCTTCAGTAGTGCAGGCACTTCAGAATTGGCCTGGATCGAAAAAACCACCATTGGTGGTGGGTTCGAAGTCGCGGTTATCACGGCACCCGTCATTCCGGTCCCTCCAGCCCTATGGCTCTTCGGTTCCGGTCTTGTAGGTCTGTTCTCAGTACTCCGGCGCCGACAAAACTCATAAACCAGATCAGTGGCGGACCTTTCATCAGATCACGAAAATCCCTCTGACACCCAGTATTGCTGCCGCCAATAAGGCGGCAGTACTCAACCCCCCCCACTGTCCACGTCGCTCGGTAAGTAGCAGCTCGCAGCCATAGAAAATCACCGTCATTTGCACCACGAAGAGTATCCCTTCATTACCCCACAGGTTCCCTTTGGAAATGACCAGAGTAGCCAACAGCAGAAACACCACCAGGTAATCGGTAGCCGTAGTGGTGAATTCATGCTTACGTCTGCGTGGAGAAAACTTCACTGCTACGGCAAAAGCAATGGCAATCAATATGAAAAAGCTTGTTTTGGCAGGTGCCAGATAGGGTAGCCAATCGGGCTCATATTTAATACCGAGATAACTGACAAAGGTGGCTGTAATATAGATCAGTGCGCGCTGGGAGACGGGGTTCTGTGATTTACTGAATAGTACCTCTATTGCCATGAGGATAGCGACAATGATAGACATTTTTGCAAAATCAGGCGGTACCCACTTAAGAATGGCGCTGGTACCAATCAGAAACAGTGGGATTCCGATTGCCAGAAACCTGCGTGGCAATACCACCAGAATCTTTCGCTTTACATCATGCGCCATAACCGCGGCTTGTTCCGATCCCCAGAATCCTTGAGCACGTTGCCAACCGGAGCGCTCGGCAAGATTCAGCGTGCCGAAGATCGCAGAACACATGATCAGATACCAAATAATGATCAAAATATCCGATTCAAAGCGTAACAGAATACCCGTGGTGACGAACACCATCTGAATGGAATAGATAATGATGACAGATTCCTGGTGAATAAACCCCAGGTCCAACAAGCGATGATGTATATGATTACGGCTGGCCTCAAATACATTCTTACGTGCACGTGCGCGCTTAAACAGCACTACCACAATATCTACCACGGGCAAACCCAATAGCAACAACACCACAGAGGGTGTGAGTGAGGTATCCACACGCTGGGTTAGCAATACCACCAGAAAACCCAGCGTATACCCGAGAAACTGACTGCCAGAATCCCCCATAAACACGGTGGCAGGATGGGTGTTGTAGCGTAAAAAACCCAGTATGCCACCAATTACCGAAAGGCCGACCAACATTACAGTAATACTGCCGGAAAGGTATCCCAGTAAGGAAATGGCGCCCAGGCAAAAAAGCGATTCACCGCCCGCAAGGCCATCCAGACCATCGGAATGGTTAATGGCATTCATGGCACCAACCAGAGCGATGATGGTAAAAGGCATCCCGATAATGGCAGGTACTGTCGTTTCCTCAAAAAAAGGGAAGCGGTCCACATAAAGCCCGCCGTAGAAGACCACCAGAAAAACAGCGATAAGTTGCCCTACAAATTTAGGATAATGGCCAATTTCGAAGCGATCGTCCCATAAGCCGAAGAGAAACAACACCAGCGCGCCAAGAATATAGGCTTGACTGAGCTCCCCCAGAGGCAACAGGAAGAGGATTGGCGTGAGGCCGCCGATAACGATACCAATTCCCCCCACCCTGGGAATGGGGGCAGCATGGACCTTACGATCATTCGGGTGATCCAGCAGACCCAAGCCCTTTGCACAGCGCACGGCAATCGGTATCAGTACCATGCTAATAATCATGGCTGACACCAGTGCAAGTAAATTATTCATGACACCCGTATCGAAGCCAGATGAAGGCCCATACCCTCTCTTGTTGTATATACATCCTGCTGGAAATCCTTTTCCTACTAAATCACATCACGCAAATGTTGTTATCACATGAAACTTCATCATCGGAATAACAGGATCCACCTGAATTCAGGTCCTGACCAGCCATGGCCTTGCCAAAGAGGAATTCAAACTACTCGGTGACAAATCAGTACATACACGGCAATGCCTTTCTCCGCAGGTATAACCACCATGACAGAAATACTTGCAGGCGAATGAGAATGGTCACGTAGTAATTATAGTCCATGCGAATTGCATGG
>CBDUNQ010000409.1:0-2905 GCA_965368625.1 uncultured Gammaproteobacteria bacterium | reverse complement strand
TGTTCCCACCCCCTCTGGAGGCGCGGCTGCGCGATTTACAGGAGGATGTGAATGGCCCACCGCCTGGCTTCCATTCCCCGGTGGCAGACAGCCGCAGCCCCTAGCGGGAACACGGCGCGTTTGCCTATGGTAGGCTTGCTCTTGTGAATAAAACGCTTCCCCATTCCCGCTGCCACCACTGGCGGCTGATATACCTGGTCCTGTTCTGCTGTATAAGCGGGAAAACGGCAGCGGAAGCGGTTTTTTCGCTACCGAAAAATTATCTGACTGCCCAGGAACTCGGAATCATTGTCAATGACGCCGATCCGCTGAGTCTCGCTATTGGCGAGTACTATGCCAAGGCTCGTGACATTCCTGCAGAAAATATTATTCATATCCGTTTCAAGCCCGGCTATCACAACCTGCCCCCTGATAACTTTCAGCGCATAAAAGCGCAGGTGGACGGCAGTACTCCGGAACACGTACAGGCATTCGCGCTTACCTGGACAAAGCCTTACCGCGTCGCCTGCATGTCCATTACCAGTGCTTTCACCTTCGGCTTCGACCAATCCCTGTGTGCAAAGAAAACCTGCGATCTCACCTATAACAGCCCCTATTACGACCACCCCACCACCTCGCCCTTTGACACACTGGGCATACGTCCCAGCATGATGCTGGCGGCAAGCAGTCTGGAACAGGCAAAGGCCCTCATTGATCGCGGTCTTGGTGCAGATAATACCCGGCCAGACGGCACTGCCTTTCTGGTCAGCACCAAAAATCGGGCGCGAAATGTGCGCCATGTCTTTTATCCCGGCATTGCACGTGCCTTCCGGGATTGGACAAGGATAGAAATTGCCAGCGTGCCTGAAGGTATCCGCGAAAAGGATAATATTCTGTTCTATTTCACCGGGATTGCTCATGTACCGTACCTCGATACGCTGCATTTCCGTCCCGGCGCCATGGCCGACCACCTTACCTCCAGTGGGGGTGTCATGCCGGAAGGCCGGCAGATGAGTGTCATACGCTGGCTGGAAGCCGGTGCCACCGGAAGTTATGGCACCGTCAAGGAGCCCTGTAATCACTTACAGAAATTTCCCCACCCGGGTATCGCCATAGAGCGTTATCTACGGGGTGAAACCATGATCGAAGCCTATTGGAAAAGTGTGAAACAACCCATTGAAGGGGTATTCGTGGGAGAACCCCTTGCGCGGCCCTTTGGTGGCTATCGGCTGAGTACTTCCAATGGTATTACCACTCTGCATACCCGCAGCCTGAAACCCGGCGTGTACCGTATTCGCTATTCTCCCAATCCAGCAGGCCCTTATGTGGACCAAGTTCAGAAAATAAACGTACGTCGTGACACCATGGCATTGCAGTTTTCGGCCCTGGCCGATGGCTATTATCAGATTACCCCGGTGAATGAATCTTTGTCCTCGATACCCGTCGGTACCAAGACCAGGGAAGTTACCAATACCAGTCGATGAGCCTGCATGTCTTGCAGATGTCTTAAGGCCATACCCAGTTGAAAAATTCGAACCCATTGTAGCTGACTTCCGTGTGCATTCATGGAATTGCCGCTTGACGAATGGAAATAAGGATTCATAATGCGGGTTTCGCGGGAATGGAATCCCACTGAACCATAAACATGGAATCCAGTAAACAATGGATGTTGGACTACTGAAGGCCTTTCTGGAAATTCAACGTACCCGGCATTTTGGCCGTGCAGCGAACAACCTCTACATCAGCCAATCCGCCATCAGTGCACGCATTCGACAATTGGAATGTGAACTTGGGATTGCCTTGTTTTCCCGTAACCGGAACAATATCGAGCTGACTCCGGCGGGTAGACGATTTCATCATTTCGCCGAGCAAATCATTACGCTCTGGAACCGGGCCCGGCAGGATATTTCCATCCCCGATGGTATGATCGACAACCTGGCCATTGCTGCACTTCCCTGTATCTGGGATGCCTTCCTGGAAAAATGGCTAAGCCGTATACCGGAGCATCTGCCCGGCATGGCCTTACAGGCCGAATCCAATAATACCGATGTCATTCTGCGGCACTTGCTGGATGGCACCATTGATCTGGGCATCCTGTTTGATCCACCCAGGGTCAATCACCTGTTATGGAAAATCATTACGCCCATTCCACTGTTACTGGTCAGCAACCAGAAGGATGTAAGCGTACAACAGGCCTTGTCCAAGGACTATGTACTGGTGGATTGGGGATCCTCTTTTATTAGTGAACACACTCAGCTCTACCATGACCCGCTGATTCCACGATTGCGTGTGGATGTCGGTCACCTGGCTTATTCCTACTTGCTGCACAATGGTGGCAGCGCCTATTTACCGGAACCCATGGTACGCCGCATGCTGGGAAAAAAATTACACGCCGTAAAAGACGCCCCGGTAATCACCAAGCAGGCGTACGCGGTTTACGCCCAAACCAGTGACAAGGCGGATATTATTGATGCCACCGTTGCCTCTCTGGTTATATGAGATGTGACGTATCAAGAGTCAGTCGCCATCAATCTGGATTTATGGGTGTCCAGGGGGAGCTCCTGGGCGCGCCTCCTGAAAGCACCGCGGCACTGCACTACCGGGCACTCAAACCCGGAGCATTGACCGTTCAGCCCCACGGCTTGTACGAGGGAAGGGAACCTGAAACGCCACCGGATACCCATTGAATAAGGCTCCAGTGGGGTGGTGGATACACTGCTTTTGGGAGCCCCCCCTAATGAAGGGGCATCGATTAAAAGTCGAAATCCGACTTTAAGTGGTAGGCGAGTTCACGCTCTTCGCGTAATTGCTCGAGGCGGCGGCGTACATTGATTTGCCCAGCCCCTTTCTGGCTGCCTTCCTTTTCTTGATTTGCAATAAAATCAGTTACATTGATATCAAGATCATCACCCAGCTGGGTCACGCA
>CBDUNQ010000408.1:0-2906 GCA_965368625.1 uncultured Gammaproteobacteria bacterium | reverse complement strand
CGGCGGCGACCTCGGTCCCGAACGTCTGCTGTCGGCGTATTCGCAGGGGATCTTTCCCTGGTACAACGAGGGGCAACCCATCCTCTGGTGGTCACCCAATCCGCGCTGCGTACTGCATCCCACAGAGATTCATATCAGTCGCAGTCTGCGTAAAACCCTGCGCAAATCCACGTTCCGGATCAGCATGGACACCGCCTTTGCGCAAGTGATCCAGGCCTGTGCGCAACCGCGTCCCTATGCCCGGGATACCTGGATCAATACCGCCATGCAACAGGCCTATGAAGAGTTGCATCATGCCGGGCACGCCCACTCCATCGAAGTATGGCAGGACCAACAATTGGTCGGAGGGCTTTACGGCCTGGCCATTGGCCGGGTCTTTTTCGGGGAATCCATGTTCAGCCGAGTGCCCAATGCCTCGAAAATCGCCTTTGCCCATCTTTGCCGGCAACTGGATCGCTGGCACTACCCGCTGATTGATTGCCAGGTGGAATCCCGGCACTTACAACAACTCGGGGCGCGCACCCTGCCCCGGGAAGAGTTTCTGCGACAATTGACCCACTACTGCGCACTACCCGGCCGAGAATCACCGTGGACCTGTGAACCTACGGAACCATGGGACCAGACCCAGCGTATTTCCCTGCCATGAGTGCTTCATCATGAACGAGCTGGCCAAACTTTCCTTTTTCATCACCACCCCGCACCCGTGCTCCTACCTGCCCGCCGCAGAAGCCAAAACCCTGCTGGCGGACCCACAGGCCGTCATGGATACCGGAATCTATGGGCAACTGGCGGAACTGGGCTTTCGCCGCAGCGGTGAACAGGTATACCGGCCACACTGCGACCACTGCCAGGCCTGTGTTCCGGTGAGAATCCCGGTGGACCGCTATCAGCCACGCCGCCGGGAAGACCGCATCTGGAAACGCAACCAGGATCTGGACATTCAGGTGCAAAATACCGAATTCCGCAACGAGCACTATCATCTGTACGAACGCTATCTGCAGGCCCGTCACCCAGGAGGGGGAATGGATAACCCAAGCCCCGAAGGGTATCTGGCTTTCTTACGCAGCCCCTGGTGTAACACCCGATTTGTTGAATTCCGGCTTAACGGTTCTCTGCTGGCGGTCGCCGTCTGTGATCTGTTACCCCAGGGCCTCTCGGCGGTGTACACCTATTTCGAGCCATCTGAGGCAAAGCGCAGCCTGGGTACCTATACCATTCTCTGGCAAATTGCCGAAAGTCGCCGTCGTGGCCTGCCATGGGTATACCTGGGCTATTGGATCGAGGAAAGCGCCAAAATGCGCTACAAGGGCCACTTCCGACCACTCCAGGCGCTGCGCAATGGGCACTGGATTGATCTGGATTAAGGTCGCTGGTGAAGGTGACGATATAAAGGGAAAGGCACCGGGGATAGAACCCCGGCTCATATTCCACTCTGCCAGGCCTTCCCAAGGAAGCCATGAAGGGCAGAAAAGGAGATCCCACATGCTCAGCTTCATTGTCCAGCTTTCCAGCCGCTTCGAACGCAAGCATGGGGTGCGCCCCAACCTGCTTTACCTCAGCAATGAACATTTTCAGCAACTTCAGGAAGCCCTCAGTGGCACCCAGGACATGGCCGACCTGTTACAGCACCTGGATATGGAGCTGATTATCAGCCGTGATGCCATCCACCCCCGGGTAGCCTGGAGCCCGGTGCGGGCCCATGCCGTGTGATTCGGTGCCCCAGGGTTAAATAAAGTAAATTTCAGCCCAGCAGTGGTCGATTTGCCTGGCCATTAAGGTATAATCGCCAACTTTCCAATCACAAGGCAGTAGCTCGGAAGGTTATGGCGAAAGAAGAAGGCATTGAAATGGAAGGCACGGTGATAGACACCCTGCCCAATACCATGTTCCGCGTTGAGCTGGAAAACGGGCATGTGGTGACCGCGCACATCTCTGGCAAGATGAGAAAGCACTACATCCGCATCCTCACCGGTGACAAGGTCACGGTACAGCTCACCCCCTATGACTTGACCAAAGGCCGCATCACCTATCGTGCCCGCTAGGCGCAAGCGGTAAGGGCTTAGTGAACGCCCTCCTCTTCCTGCTCCAACACATCACACACCAGCTTACCCTGCTCGGCCCGGACTTTTACCGTGCCGCCTTCAGTAAGGCGGCCAAACAGTAATTCTTCGGCCAGTGGTTTCTTGATATGTTCCTGGATGATACGCGCCATGGGTCGGGCGCCCATTTTGGGATCGTAACCATGTTCGGCCAACCACAGTCTGGCGCTGACATCCACCTCGATGGCTACGCCTTTTTCCTGTAGCTGCGCTTCCAGCTCAAAGATGAACTTATCCACCACCTGGGCAATAACCGCGGGATCAAGCGACTTGAACTGAATGATTCCATCCAGTCGATTGCGGAATTCCGGGGAAAACAGCTTCTTTATGGCTTCCATGCCATCGGAGGCATGGTCCTGTTGCGTGAAACCAATGGAAGGACGACTCATTTCCGAGGCACCGGCATTGGTGGTCATTACAATCACCACATTACGGAAATCCGCCTTGCGGCCATTGTTATCGGTCAGGGTGCCATGATCCATCACCTGCAGCAATAAATGGAATACGTCGGGATGGGCCTTTTCCACTTCATCCAGCAAGAGTACTGCATGGGGATGTTTGTTGATGGCTTCCGTAAGCAATCCACCCTGATCAAAGCCCACATAACCCGGGGGAGCACCGATTAAGCGCGATACGGTATGACGCTCCATGTATTCCGACATATCAAAGCGGATTAATTCAATGCCCAGGGTGAGGGCCAGTTGTCGTGTGATTTCCGTCTTGCCCACCCCGGTTGGTCCCACCAGCGCCACCATCTGATGCGCCGGGATGACGACGACGTCGCCGGTGGCGGGATCCCGGATCGTG
>CBDUNQ010000407.1:0-2908 GCA_965368625.1 uncultured Gammaproteobacteria bacterium | reverse complement strand
CATCTTGTGTTTGACCCAGGAAAGATTATGCATTGATCCAGACCCTGTCAAGCCTCTGTTCGATTTTTTTTCATGGGAATTATTTAACTATATTTCAATTAGTTATATTATTTTTACAGCATTAAATCGCCAAAATAGCCGTACTTTTATTATCAGGATGACCTATCGCAAAAAACACAATATATAGTGTTTCTAATATTCCAGGATATACACCACCAGACGCCATTGACCGTCCCAGGAATCGTCACAGAAAAAATTGTTGTTACCCGTGCACCGCCCCTTGAATACCCTTTTCACGCCCTCATGTAACTGGCATCAGTCATTAACCAGAGGAGCACATACCATGCACATGACTACACACAATCCATGGCGTCTGCTGGAAGAACTGCAGCAGGATTTGAGCCGCCAGCTCGCCACCCGGCGCCCCGCGGAAGACGATGCCAATATCACCGCCAGCGACTGGGCCCCGGCGGTGGACATTCAGGAACTGGATGATCGCTATGTCATCATGGCGGATATTCCCGGTGTTGACCCCAAGGACATCGAGCTGCAGATGGAAAACGGAGTGCTGACCATCAAGGGTGAGCGCCAGAGCGAAACCAGTGAAGAACGCAACGGCTTCAAACGGGTGGAACGTTCCCGCGGCAGTTTTTTCCGGCGCTTCAGCATGCCGGATATTGCCGACGCCGACAGTATCTCTGCCAAATCCCGTCACGGCGTACTGGAAGTCACCATACCCAAGCAGGAAAAGGTACAGCGCCGCACCATCCCCGTGGACAGCTGACAGGAGACCCCATCCTGCTGTGCGCACCCGCCAGGGTGTACATAGCAGGCACGGGGTGATTCATTCATGCAATACAAGGATTACTATCAGACCCTGGGGCTCAGCAAGCAGGCTACCCAGGATGAAATCAAGCAGGCATACCGTCGGCTGGCACGCAAATATCATCCCGATGTAAGCCAGGAAGCCGATGCGGAAGCACGCTTCAAGGAAATCAATGAAGCCAATGAAGTGTTGCGTGATCCGGAAAAGCGCGCTGCCTATGATCAGCTCGGCAGTCAGTGGCACGGTGGTGATAACTTCACCCCCCCTCCCGGCTGGGATAGTGGTTTTGAATTCAGCGGCAATGGCAGGGACCGCGCCTTTAGCGATTTCTTTGAATCCATTTTTGGCGGCCGCAGCCCCTTTGGCCGTTCCAGCGGTTTTGCAGGCCGGGAGCACCATGCACGGGCAGGAAAGGGCGAAGACCGTCACGCCAAAATCCGCATTGCCCTGGAAGATGCCTACCATGGCAGCGAACGCACCGTTACCTTGCAGACCCCGCGAATGGACCGGCAGGGACATGTCGCCCTGGAGCCACACAAACTAAAGGTACGCATCCCCAAAGGCATCACCGCTGGGCAAAAAATCCGGCTTGCCGGTCAGGGTGAGCAGGCACCGGGTGGCGGATCCCCTGGGGACCTGTACCTGCAGATGGAGTTTGAACCACACCCGCATTTCACGCCGGAAGGCCGCGACCTGCATGTTACCGTACCCATTACCCCCTGGGAGGCGGCCCTGGGTGCACGCGTGGAAGTACCTACACTGGGGGGAAAAGTCGAACTGACCATTCCGCCAGGATCCAATACCGGGCAGCGCCTGCGGCTTGCAAACCGGGGGCTGCCCGGCAAGCCCAGCGGGCATCAGTATGTAACCCTGCACATTATGACACCCGCGGCTCAGACAGAGGCACAGAAGAAACTCTATCGGGAAATGGCCGATGCCTTTGCCTTCAACCCGAGGGAACCTGAACGCAGGTAAACAGTCTATTGCGCCATTGTTATCCAGCAACAACCAAGGAGGAAACGATCATGTCCACATTACAGCAACTTCGTGAAGGCCTCGGACAGACCTGGGACAGTATTGCAGAAGGCTGGCACCAATTACGCAACCGCGCCAGCGCAGCCATTACCCGCTTCACTCCACGACTCGGCAACCATCAACTGGAAATCAGCGATGAACAGTTTCTGCGTAACAGTTCCCGCTGGGGTTTACTGGCAAGTGAGCTGCAGTAAACCGCAGATGATCTGCGCATTACACTGGAAGCCCCCGGCATGGAAAAGAATGATTTTCAGCTTGAGGTGCTGGATGGCAATGTACTGCTGATCCGTGGTGAAAAACATATTCAGCGTGAAGACAAACAAGGGCGCTACCACATAATGGAATGCGCGTATGGTCAATTCGAGCGCGCCATTCCGCTACCCTGCGAGGTCAATGAAGAAAATGCCAAGGCAGCCTATCGCCGCGGGGTACTGCACGTTACCCTGCCCAAGGCCCCCGCAGCCATTGCCCGACGAATTCACGTAGTCGGCGAATAACAAGGAAAACACCTATGCCCATGCGCCTGATAAGCTTACTGCTGGTTTCCCTTGCTCTGCAGCCATTGGCAACAGGGATTGGCCATGGAGCGCTTCCCGCCACCGTGGGTGACACTCCAGTACCATCCCTGGCGCCAATGCTCGAAGCCGCCACCCCCGCCGTGGTGAATATCGCCACACAAACCCACCACCGTGGCCAGCCAAACCCTTTGCTGGACGACCCTTTTTTTCGGCGCTTTTTCAATATACCCGACAACGTTCGCCCCCGTGGCCGCAGTACGCAGAGTGTCGGTTCCGGGGTGATCGTTGATGCCGAAAACGGTTATTTACTCACCAATCATCATGTCATCGAAAATGCGGATGTGATCACGGTAACCCTTCATGACGGGCGTCATTTCGATGCCCGCGTTTTGGGCGCTGATCCTGAATCGGATATCGCGGTATTGCAAATCCCGGCGGAGTCACTCACCGATGTACCCCTGGCCGACAGCCAGGCCCTGAAGGTGGGTGATTTTGTTGAGCTGGAATCGGGTGTGGTCGGCGAAGTTCG
>CBDUNQ010000406.1:0-2914 GCA_965368625.1 uncultured Gammaproteobacteria bacterium | reverse complement strand
CGGGTGGTGATTTACTATGGTGAACAGGGCGAACGGCAACAGATGCGTGAATTGAAATCCGGCGGGGGCTTTTTATCCTTTGATGCGCCAGTGATACATTTCGGCCTGGGGGAATATACTCAGATCGACCGCATGGAAGTCCACTGGTCCCGCGGTGCATCTACCGTGATCACTGAGACCATGCCGGCGGATCGTCGTTATATCCTGCATCGTACTGTTGTCGGGGAAACCCGGTGAGCGCCTGCCAGGCACCCAGGGAAGCAACGCGTGTACAGGGTATTGGGATTTCCCAAACCATCGTTGGCGTTGGGAGCGGCCCAGCCTGTTACTTTCCTCGCGCTAACCGGAGCCGCCTGAGAATGCGGGAGCAATACAGCCGCTACAGGAGTGTGGTTCGACAGCCAGTGGGTTATCAGGACAGGTAAAACCCCTGTATATACCCGGTTTTCACTGACCTGTATGCCATCCAGGCGGGTTTCCGCTACACTGTGCCCAGTCAAGCCGGATTCCATCATGTCTGCCATTTCCATTCCAGTCCCACGCATTCCATTGTTCGAGTACCCGAAATACTGGGCCGAATGCTTTGGCTGCGCACCTTTCTTGCCCATGAGTCAAAAGGAGATGGAACAGCTGGGTTGGGATTCCTGCGATATCATCCTCGTTACCGGTGATGCCTATGTGGATCATCCATCATTTGGTATGGCCATCATCGGACGTCTATTGGAAGCGCAGGGGTTTCGTGTGGGCATCATTGCTCAACCCGACTGGCAATCCAAGGATGCCTTTGAGGCCCTGGGTAAGCCCAACCTGTTTTTCGGTGTGGCTGCGGGCAATATGGATTCCATGATCAATCGATATACGGCAGACCGGAAACCCCGTTCCGACGATGCCTATACTCCCGGTGGGCAGGGGGGGCGGCGCCCGGATCGATGCTCTCTGGTGTATGCCCAACGGTGTAAGGAAGCCTATGCTCAGGTGCCGGTGGTGCTGGGGGGGATCGAGGCTTCATTACGGCGCATCGCCCATTATGATTATTGGCAGGACAAGGTGCGCCGTTCCCTGCTGTTGGATGCCGGCGCCGATATCCTGTTATACGGTAATGCAGAGCGGGCCGTGGTGGAGCTGGCCCACCGGCTTTCCCGCGGGGAAGCCATGGACAAGATTACCGATATTCGTGGTACCGCCTTTATCCGTAAAGATACTCCCGCCGGATGGATGGAGGTGGACTCCACCCGCATCGACCGTCCCGGTAAAATCGATCGTATCGTGAATCCCTATGTCAATACCCGGGAGATGAGCGAATGTGAGCAAGAGCGGCGCAACCAGGCACTTTATGGCACAGAAGAAAAAACCGGCAGAGAGCGTGTGGTACATTTTTATAGCCAGGTGAAACTTGCCCGTGACTCCACCGTGATCCGCCTGCCATCCTTTGAGAAGGTACGCAATGATGCCGTGCTTTATGCCCATGCCAACCGGGTACTGCATCTGGAAACCAATCCGGGCAATGCGCGCGCCCTGGTACAGCGTCATGGTGATGTGGATGTATGGCTCAATCCCCCGCCGATTCCTTTGAGTACCGAGGAAATGGATTATGTCTTTGGTATGCCCTATGCCCGGGTACCGCATCCTTCCTATGAAGGTAAAAAGATTCCCGCCTACGAAATGATCCGCTTTTCGGTGAATATCATGCGCGGCTGCTTTGGAGGCTGCACCTTTTGTTCCATCACCGAACATGAGGGGCGGATTATTCAAAATCGATCCCGTGAATCGATTCTTCATGAAATAGAGGAAATCCGCGACAAGGTTCCGGGCTTTACCGGTGTGATATCCGATCTTGGCGGCCCGACGGCCAATATGTACCGTATTGCCTGCAAAAGCCCCACCATTGAAGCGGCTTGTCGTAAACCCAGTTGCGTGTATCCGGGTATCTGTCCGAATCTCAATACGGACCATTCCGCCTTGACCCAACTATACCGGGATGCGCGTTCCCTGCCGGGCATTAAGAAGATATTGATTGCTTCCGGTTTGCGTTATGACCTGCCGGTGGAGGATCCCGAGTATGTCAAGGAATTGGTGAGTCATCATGTAGGGGGCTATTTGAAAATTGCCCCGGAGCATACGGAAGCGGAGCCGCTTTCCAAAATGATGAAACCCGGTATCGGTTCCTATGATCGCTTCAAGCAGATGTTTGAGCGTTATTCGCGTCAGGCCGGTAAGGAGCAATACCTGATTCCCTATTTCATTGCGGCACATCCGGGAACCTCTGATGAAGATATGGTGAACCTTGCCCTCTGGTTGAAGCGGAATGGTTTCCGTGCTGATCAGGTGCAGGCTTTTTATCCTTCACCCATGGCAACGGCCACGGCCATGTACTATACGGGGCGCAACCCTTTACATAAGATTACCTATAAAAGTGATACCGTTGAGGCCGTGAAAAGCCCGGAACAACGTGCTTTGCACAAGGCATTTCTGCGTTACCACGACCCCCGGCACTGGCCGCTATTGCGCAATGCCCTGCGCTCCATGGGCCGTGAAGACCTGATTGGTGACGGGCCCCGGCAACTCATCCCCCTGGAGCAGCCAAAAAAGGACCACGACTACCATGCTCCGCGCAGAAAAAACTCCACGCGCGACCATCAGCGGCGTCAACAGGGGAGAGCCCTGTTAACGCAGCATACCGGCTTGCCGCCACGTGGCGAGTCGGGGGAAGAGGGTAGGCCCAACGCTAAGCGCAAGCAAAAACAGGCATCCCGTCGAAGAAAACCAAGGGGCCCCGCGGCACACTGATCCGGGAATACGCCACATGTCACCTTGTTCGCAATGACGATGGTTGGAAAAAGGATCGTCATACCGGCGAAGGCCGGTATCTTTTTATCTTTGGCAGGAAGTTCAAGAGATTCCGGCCTGCGCATAG
>CBDUNQ010000405.1:0-2920 GCA_965368625.1 uncultured Gammaproteobacteria bacterium | reverse complement strand
TAGTCCAGCAAGCCTTGGTCGGTGAACGTCTGCAGTGCTTCCCAGGCCCCGGCTTCTCCGGGTGACCAGTGTTCATAGAACGCCTTGTCCCAGTCTTGTCCAGGCAACAAGGTCAGCTTTTCCAGGGTTGTAGCCCTGGGGTAGTCAATCCGGGGCAGTGGCGGCAATGCATTGATGGTAGGCGTGGCATGATGAGCCGGACCCATGGATTGCAATGTTTTCCAGAAAGGAGTGAAGACCCGGTAGGGGGTTTCATCCTTTTTCAAGGCTTGCCAGGGTTCCCGCAGCAAGCCGGCATTGTCGGAGTGGATGGTAATCCCCAGGGATTTTGCCTGCTTTTCAATGTCGGCATCCCGTTTCCGGTAAGCCGGTTCATAGACCCGGTTCCACGCCAGTCGCCCAATGTTGAGGTGTTTCATCAGTGCAAACAGGGTGTCTGCGGCATTTCCCTGCAATAGAATCAGATCGCTGCCGCGTTTTCGTAAATCGGATTGCAATGCCTGCAGACTATGGAGCAGCCACCAGGCGCTGGCTTCTCCCAGAGGCCAATCGGGATCGGGTTCATCCTGAATGAATACCGGAATTGGTGTATAGCCTTCCTGCAGCAGGGATTCCAGGGCCGGGTTGTCTGCCAGGCGCAAATCGCGGCGAAACCAGAGTAGGGCGTGTGGCATGGTGGTTCCTTTCTGTATGGCGGAGGCCATGAAAATAATGGAATAAAGATTGTACAATAATTGTACATAAATGTATAAGTGTGGCAAGATGGGTTTTCATTTTTTAGCGATGCTTTCCAGCGGAGGTACATCGAATGGTGAATTTACATGCATTGACCCTGCTTCGAAATGATCCTGGAGTAGCGGCGGAAATGTTGGCAGAGGCGCAAAATGGTGATGTTCATGCCCAATACGCCATGGGCTTGATTTATGCTGAAGGTCGTGGAGTCTCGCAGGACGAGGCCCGGGCTTTTTTCTGGCTGGGTCGTGCCATTGAGCAAGGCGATGAAGATGCTCGACTGTTGCAGCAACGGGTGGCTGCGGTGATGACGGCTGAGCAATTTGATGAAGCAGAGTCACTCCGTAAGCGCTACCAGGATGGCAAGTCATCGCCGTTCAATGAGGCAATCGGTATTGAGGGTGGCAAGGTTCATTAACAAACCCTCATTATTGCACGTCATTTCTTCTATCACTCAAGCACCTGGGGCACCCAATGAATGCCTTGCCTTATTTTCGTACTCCCTGGGATAAGCCAATGACTCGGTGGATCACTTGGGTTTTTATTGCTTTTGTAAGCCTAGGCTGCACCGGTATCCCCCAGGGAATACAGCCGGTGGGCGATTTTCAAGTGGAACGTTATCTCGGTAAGTGGTACGAAATCGCCCGCCTTGACCATTCTTTTGAACGTGGATTGACGCAGGTAAGCGCGGAATATGCGCTACGGGAAGATGGTGGCCTGCAGGTGATCAACCGGGGTTACGATGCCACTTCCGGGCAATGGCGTGAAGCCGAGGGTAAGGCTTACTTCATCGGTGAGCGGGATACCGGCCGATTGAAGGTTTCCTTTTTTGGTCCCTTTTACGGTGCCTACAACATCATTGCCTTGGATCGGCAGGAATACCGCTACGTCATGATTTGTGGAGCGGACAGGTCCACTTTCTGGATTCTGGCACGTACCCCTTCCCTGGAAGAAAGTACGCTGACGCGCTTGATGGCCCAGGCCCAGGCCATGGGATTTGCCACTGAAAGGCTGATCTACCCCTATGTGGGGCAGGCTCAGCTCCCTGGGACAAACAATTGAATTTCACAGCAAGATATTCAGCTATACTGAATTGGTGAAGCCCCTTGCATGGAAATCACTTTTTTCCCTGAAAATCTCCTACAGATCCAGCGACGTCATTGATCTGCCGCAATGGGTAATCCAGGATAATCATGGTAGGGTGCCTTCAATTCCCTTGTCTGGACAGTGCCTGACAAGGATAGTAGTAGGTGCTCCCTCCTGAAACATGATGAAGCTAGGGAATTGACCAATCACGGTGCCAGGGTCTAGCTATGCTGTCTCGCTCAGCGGTTTTCATCTACCTGTTGAATATCTTCGTGACCACGGCCGTCATAGTGACGCTGGCCATTATGCAGCTTACCGTGGTGCTGGATATTTCCGCTGCCGATTTACGTATGAGGATGCTGATCCTGCCACTGACGGTTGGTGTGCTGGGTGGTACTTACCTTGCCAATCTGTATCTCAACTACCAGCAGCAAATCCTCTTTTGCAGAAAATTACTGGATCCCGGTGTGGAACAACAATCCACGCCAGTGGTTTCCCGGGAGATTCAACAGGCGCTGGAACGCGCTGCGGGACTGGATTCCCATTGGAGCCGTCTGCTCACCTATGTGTTTTACGTGCTGGCATCCATTGTTGTAGTCTATGGTTTTGCCTCGACCCAAATGATCGCAGCCCTTGGCCTGTCAATACAGGAATTGAGTCTGGCCATGTATGTGGTACCCACCCTGGTCGGAGGCCTGTTTGGCTATCTCATTGCAAGAAATCGTATCCTGGGGCAGGATCTTTTTCGTAACATCCGTGCGATACAACAGCAGGAAAAACAACTCGAGCAGGAAATTATCGAGCGCAGAAATGTAGAATCGGTATTACGCAAACGGGGCAGGGAATTACAAGTGGCTAATCAGGAGCTCGATGCCTTCAGCCATACGGTTTCCCACGATTTGCGTGCACCATTGCGCAGTATCTGCAATTTTTCCCAAATCATCCTGGAGGATTACAGCACATCACTGGATGCCACGGCACAGGATTATTTGCAGCGCATTGTGAATGCAAGCCTGCGTATGAATGACTTGATGGAGGGGTTGATCAGTCTGTCGCGGATTCGTCATGGTTCATTGGCTATGGAAACAGTGGATCTTTCCCA
>CBDUNQ010000404.1:0-2925 GCA_965368625.1 uncultured Gammaproteobacteria bacterium | reverse complement strand
CGGGCCGGGGGCGCATGGCCGCGGAAGAAGAGGCGCTGCAATGGATCGAGCTGGTGGGTCTGACCCGCTTTGCCAACAGCTATCCCCATCAATTATCCGGCGGTATGAAGCAACGGGTGGCCATTGCCCGGGCCCTGGCCAATCAGCCGCGCATCCTGCTCATGGATGAACCCTTTGGTGCCCTGGATGCCCAGACGCGGGCAAAGATGCAGGCCTACCTCATGGAGATCTGGAAAAACATCGACATCACCATCCTGTTCATCACCCATGACCTGGATGAAGCCATCTATTTGGCCGATCGTATTCTGGTATTGAAGGCACATCCGGGGGAAGTGCAGGAAATCATTGAGGTCCCGGTGTCGCAGCCGCGTTCACCCGAACAGTTTTTATCACCGGAGTTCCTGGCTACGAAAAAACGCCTGGAAGAATTGATCCACCCGCCCAAGTCAGAAACGGAAGATAATGGAGATCACTTGAACATGGTGCGCATGGTCAATGTAAAGGATTCCGTGGAGAGTGTGTTTTGATCATGGCTGCCAATGGAATCAGCACAAAACGCAGTGTCAGCCGCATCAGTGTTTCTCTGCCGGAATCCCTGCTGCGTCAGTTGGATCACATGGTGGATCAACGGGGGTATGAAAGTCGCTCCAAGGCCATTGCGGAAATGATCAATCAGCAACTTACCGAGCATCTGGCCGATGTGGGTGAAGATATCATGGCCGGCACCATCACCCTGGTTTATGATCGCTCGGTTCCCGGTCTGCAGAAACAGGTGGCGGATATTCAGCATGAGCATATCAATGAAGTGATCAGCTCCCTGCATGTACAACTGGTGGCGCCGCAAACCATGGAAGTCTTGCTGGTGCAGGGCCCGGCCATCGTACTGCAGCGGATTCTGGATCGGCTGGTAACCTGCCGTGGTGTGATCAGTGGGAAGCTGCAGCTTACGGCTACTCTGATGCCGCCACTGCATCCTCTGCCGGCGTGAATACTGACAATATGGAAGGAGAGTCAATCATGAAATATGGTCCGAATCCGGATGCCAGCACCCTGGTGTGGGAAGAGCTTGTTCCCGGTGGGGCGCATTGGTCCGGTGTCGTGCGGCGCGGTACCAGTCTGCGTCTGACCGATGTTCGCGGCGGTGGCAATTGCGCCATTTTGTTTTACAACCAGGAAGAACGCCTGGAACGTTACAACATGGCCGATACCCTGAAAGGACAGCATACGGCCTATTTGACCCGAGGTCATGTGTGTTATTCGGATATGGGGCGGGTACTTTGTTCCATCACGGCGGATACCTGCGGCTGGCATGATCCCATTGGTGGGGTTTCCGATGCGGCTTTGGTCAAGGCGCGCTTCGGTGAATCCAGTTATCAGCAGTTGCGCAATGATTACCATAAAAACGGCTATGACAGCCTGATCAACGAGCTGGGTAAATACGGTATGGGCAAGCGTGATCTTATGCCTCCCGTCAATCTGTTCAGCAAACTATTGACGGATGAAGAAGGGAATCTGCGCTTTGTACCGGACAATTCCGTGGCCGGTGATTATGTGGATCTGCGTTTTGAAATGGATGCCCTGGTGGTGCTGTCCACCAGCCCTCATCCCATGGATCCGGCCACGGTATACCAGCCCGGGGATATTCAGCTCACCTGCTGGCGCTCCGGCCCGGTACCGGCTGACGACCCCTGCCGTAACCATTGCCCTGAAAATCAGCGAGCCTTCCATAATACGGAGCGCTTGTTTCCCTGGGATTTGGCAGGAGTGAAATCATGAGTATTCGCGAAAGTGAACTGCGTGCCGATAGCGCCGCATTCCGCCAGGTGGTTTTGGCGGGTGAGCCCCTGATACATCGTATCCAAAAGGGGGAAGTGGTGCGGATTCTTGATCTGGAAGGTAACCAGGCTGTGGATACCCTGTTTTATAATGCCGCGGATACCGAAGAACGCTACGATGCCAATAATACCATTCGTGCCCAGGGTAATCTGTATTTGACCACCGGCACGAAACTACTTTCCAATGATGGCAATGTGATGCTCAGTATCATTGCCGATACCTGTGGGCGCCACGATACTATTGGTGGTGCCTGCTCGGCGGAAAGCAATACGGTGCGCTATGCCCTGGATAAGCATCATATGCACAGTTGCCGCGATAGTTTTGTCATGGCCCTGGCAAAGCACGATGAAGGCATGAGTAAGCGCGATTTGCCCAGCAATATCAATTTCTTCATGAATGTTCCGGTGACCCCCGAGGGCCAGCTGAATTTCGCCGATGGTATTTCGGCTGCGGGACGCTATGTGGAAATGCGGGCGGAAATGGATATATTGTTACTGATCTCCAATTGCCCGCAATTGAATAATCCCTGTAATGCCTATAATCCCACACCCGTGGAAGTGCTGGTGTGGAATGCCCGGTAGTTGAGTGGCGCCATTCAGTGGGACGACCCGCTGGATGTATCTGAAGACCGGGACGGCCCGGTACGCGATAAGGGGGTGGCACCCGCGCAGGGTTGCCGCCCGTAAGCCCCATGTTTACAAAAGTACTCATTGCCAACCGTGGTGCCATTGCCTGCCGCATTATCCGTACCCTGAAAAAAATGGGTATCGCTTCAGTGGCGGTCTATTCCGATGCGGACAAACATTCCCTGCATGTGAGTCAGGCCGATGAAGCGATTCATATCGGTCCCGCGGCGGCTGCGGAAAGTTACTTGTTGTCAACGCGTATACTGGAAGTGGCGCAGCAATGTGGTGCCCAGGCGATCCATCCCGGCTATGGGTTTCTGAGTGAAAATGCCGCCTTTGCCGATGCCTGTGAAGCGGCGGGTATTGCCTTTATCGGTCCCACGGGTCAACAGTTGCGCGATTTCGGCCTTAAACATACGGCTCGCCGCCTGGCGCAGGAAAACGGAGTGCCTTTGTTGCCGGG
>CBDUNQ010000403.1:0-2932 GCA_965368625.1 uncultured Gammaproteobacteria bacterium | reverse complement strand
GGAGCCCAACACAAAGCGACCAAATGGACCGCTGACTGACAGGGATTGCCCGACTGTGACTGCCTGCAACCATGCTGATTCATGGCCCTCGGCAGACAATTGCACATGAATTTCAAGTTTACTGGCATCACAAGGGCAATTCGCCACGGAGTATTCACCGGAATCACCTTGTGGCCCGTTCAGCCTTACATACTGACCCGATAGAAATTCCAGCCGTTATCCTTTGGCAGACTGAGTTGCAGAATCCTCACCCCGGACTCGCCAGGCGCGAATTTTTTTACCCTGGTGTCCAGCTGCTGTGTATCGATCGCCGATGCATTTTCCCATTCCTTATGTTCTATGACCACATCGGACACGGCGGTATGACAGCATAATAAGATTTCGCCACGACCACGCTGTGCATCGCTCAGTTGGTAAACAGGGGTACGGGTTTGACGCACTTCTCCGGAAACCAGGCGTCCACGGCAACGGCCACAGCTGCCGTCACTGCATCCATATCTCAATGACAATCCGTCACTCAAGCCGGAATCCAGCAGGTCACGGGAACCTTCCACAAAGAAGTCGTGACCGCTGGGCATGATACGCACATGGGCGGCCATAATGCGCAGGAAGGCTTCTTTTGCCAGCATATTCTCGGGAAAGGAAGGAAAATCCTCACTCCCTTCCAGGGCCTGCAAAAACCAGGATTTGAAGGTATTGATATCTTCCTTGTGCTTGAGGTTGGCCACCTGTAATTTGATTTGTTCAATCAGGGAGGAGTAACGGTTGACTTCCGATTCGGCAACGGCAAGTTCACGACTCAGCAGACTTACCCGTCGCGCCAGAGTATGGACATCCAATGCCTGTGATTCAGCTCGCATGGCCTTGGCAAAGGCTTGCTCCATGAAATGCTCTACCCGCTCCAGCATGGAGTTATCTTCCATCTGGGTATCGGGGTAAGCACGCAGAAGTTCCGTCACATCCAGCTCGCCTTCAAACGTGGTCAATTCACCGGCACGGATTTTTTTCTGCAAGGTGCCACGCTTGACACCCACCAGGCGCGCGGCCTTGGAGAGGGTAATGTATCGAGCCACTGGACCTCCTTATACCTTGGGTGACTACGCTGACACTCAGGTTTGGCGTGTCACCTGTGAGCCATATTCATGCCGGCCTTCGCACAGGCGCCGGTAGTTCTGTACCATGATAACCACCTTGGCGGCCACCATGGAAGTGATGTTTGCTTCTGCCACACCCACTTCCATGCGAACAGGCCCATTGCCCCGGGTCTGAATCTCCAGGTATTGACTGTATTGACCAAGAGGTTTCCGATGGACATTTTCAGGTGCCAGTAGCGCATAGATGCGGGTATCCCACACCACCTGTTCCCCCTGAAACTTTCCGGGGAAGCAGATATGAGCCGACACCCCTCCCAGGGGTTCCCGGGCTAGAAAGCGTATTGAGTGTTGCTGCAGATACTGGTGCAGCGCCATAGCGTCATCATTCGGGAAATCAGGATCTACCGGATGTTGATCACTCAAATTCTTCAAATTCCATCATTGGCGGATTGCCATCATAGAGCCGGTTCCAGCGATGCTGACGATAGGCTTCACGGGTGTAGAGATAGGGATCCAGTGCAGCGGCATCACGCACCTTGGAGGCAGACAGTAATTGCACCCGTGTATCGATCATCGATAGTGCTGTCGCCGCATTGCGTTCGCGCACTTCATCATGCTGTGTAACCGGATCAAACTGGTTATCCACCAAAATACCAAAACCATCACGTACATTACTGGGCCCCAGGAAGGGTAATACCAGGAACCAGCCTTCACCCATCCCCCAGGTACCCAGGCTCTGGCCAAAGTCTTCTCGGTGCTTGGGGTGCCCCATGGGTGTAGCCACATCCATCAGCCCGGCGATTCCGAAAACACTGTTGAGGATAAAGCGGGAAGTATCGTGCAGGGATTGTACAAATTTACCCTGAAGTACATCGTTCAGGATCACAACCGGCTCACCAAGGTTTTCAAAGAAGTTGTGTATACCGGTCTGTGCCGGGGAGGGAACCACTTTTTTGTAACCTTCCGCCACCGGCTTGATTACATAGGTATCCGCCTTGTCGTTGAAGGTATAGATGGCCCGATTGATGGGCTCCAGGGGATCGGAGGCTTCTTCATGGGGCGCTCGATGCGCACATCCCGCAAGTACAGCTACGGCCATGGCCGCACTAATTATCCCTTTACACGACATCCCGAGAGTCCTCGCACGATTGATATACCAATTTACCGCCAAGCATACGCATTTGTACCCAGCCGGCCAAGTCCGACAGGAAGCTTTCCCGCCCACCACCAGGCTATCGGCGCGCTGACAGAAAATTAAAGTCCCCTGGGGCGGCTAGTTCATATAGGTTTTCGCTTCCTCACCCGGATTGGGCAGGCCAGCGATACGCCAGGCTTCCCGGCAACTGTGTCCGAACAGTGTGTTATAACAGAGATCATCCAGGTGATTGACCCGCAATACATGCCGCATATTGGGAAGACTGCCATACTGAAGATAATGTTCGCGCAGGGTATGAATGACGCGCCAATGGGCTTCGGTCAATTGCGCTATACCGTCATGCTGCGCAATTTCACTGGCAAAGCCTTCACTCCAGTGACTGGGGTCCACAAGGAAGCCATCCTCGTCGAATTCGCTTGCTGAATAATGGTACTGAATCGTCATTTCCACCTCCCTCTGCCTCAGGATCGGAATCCGGCACACCACCCCTATGGGTGTAGTCGCAGCGGGGTAACCCGTCAAGGCTTGCTCTTCTTTCTGGAATGACCTGTTTTTTTCTGCGCCTGGAATTTTTGCCGCGGGGTCAGTTTCGTGCGCCGGTCCTTGTAGGGATTGTCTCCCGTCTTCAATTCAATACGCACCGGTGTACCCTGGAGATGAAAAGCCTTGCGAAACACATTCA
>CBDUNQ010000402.1:0-2940 GCA_965368625.1 uncultured Gammaproteobacteria bacterium | reverse complement strand
CAATAACCCCCACGTCATGCCGGCGAATGCCGGTATCTCTATGCTATGGCAGTGAATTCAGTAGATGTCGGATCTTCCCCGGATTCCTTGCCCGGGCTATGCGAAGTGATGGTGCAAGAGTCAATCGGGGTGTGCCGTCAGGCTTCCAGGAGTTGCGCCTGATGGTAGGCGGTACGCAGCGATTCCAGGGCGCGGTATAGCCGCATTTTGGTGGCACTCAGGCCAATGTCCAGGGTTTGCGCGATTTCTTCCAGCGATTGCTCCGCAACAAAACGTAAATGCAATACTTCACGGGATGCGGCTGGCAGGCTGGTCAGTGCAAGGGTCACACAATGGGTGTCTTCTTGCTCCTCTTCCTGTGGGCTGCGGTGGGTTTCTTCGTGAATCTGAATCAATGCCGACACATGGTCTGAAAGCGTCCGTCGGGAACGGGCTTCCACAAAGCTGTGGCACTGGTTTTCCACAATGCGATAAAGCCAGGTGTTGAAACGGGAGCGGCCCTCAAAGCGATGCAGGTTGCGGAACAGGCGCAGTAACACTTCCTGGGTCACTTCCCAGGCATCTTCCGGCTGTTGCAGGTAGCGCAGGGCATGCCGATAGATTTGTGGCTGGATACGACGTACCAGTACCTCAAAGGCCCGTGTTTCCTGAGGCAATTGTTGGCAACACAGTGCCAGCAAGGCCGATTCTTCCAGGTCGGCTACCGGAGCCGTCGAGAGATTATTAGTAAATTCGTTTTTCTTCAACACGTTGAACTCCTTCTGGCCGATGCGCGCCGGGGCGATTCTGGCCCCGGCTTGCATTGGATCCGGCATTCTGAAGGAGGTTTATTGATAAATATAACAATATTATTTTGTCAATTTAACAAAAAATATTTATCATAAGCGGTATGGATCTGGAATTGCTGAGAACCTTTCTGGAAGTCTGCCGCACCCGCCACTTTGGGCGTGCCGCCGAGGAATTACACCTTACCCAGGCGGCGGTGAGTGCCCGCGTCAAGCTGTTGGAAGGGCATTTGGGGGTGCAGTTGTTTGAGCGGCATCGGCGTGACATCCAATTGACCCCGGAGGGTAATCGGCTGGTGCGCCATGCGGAAAATCTCATTGCTGAATGGCGCAAGGCGCGCCAGGATGTGGCTTCGGGGGATGCCGCCACACAACAGTTGGCCGTGGGTGGGGTATTCAGTCTCTGGGATATTCTGTTGCAGGATTGGTTGCACCAGTTGTACTGTGAGAACCCGGATCTGGCCCTGATTGCCGAGGCGTATGGTTCTGAAGTGTTGCGCCGGCGTGTGCTGGACGGTATTCATGATGTGGTGTTCATGTTTGAACCGCCACAACTGGAAGAGCTCATGATCGAAGCGGTGGCAACCATTCGGCTCAACATGGTGAGTGACCGTCCAGGCTTGAATACGGAGCAAGCCATTGCCTGTGACTATCTGATGGTGGATTGGGGTCTGGCTCATGCCTTGCAGCATAACCGCCTGTTTCCCGAAGCCTATGTGCATCGTTTTCGTTTCGGGCAGGCACGCATCGCCCTGAATTTTTTGCGTTCTTTTGGTGGGGCGGCCTATCTCCCTGAACGATTGGTGGCGAGTGATCTTGCCGAAGGAAAGCTGTTTGCCGTGGAAGGAGCGCCCGTTATCGAACACACTGCCTTCGCCGTATATGGGCGCTACAGTGCGCGGCGTGAATTGATTGAGCACAGTCTGGAAGCCTTTTCAGGGTTACCGGTCGGTACGTAAAAAACCCGGGTACCAGGGTACCCGGGTTTTGTCTGATGACCGATTGACAGGGCGTGCTTACTGGGCGCGCTGACCTACAATGCGGATTTCCACCCGGCGGTTCTGGGCCCGGCCTTCGCGGGTGGTATTGCTGGCTACCGGTTGCGCTTCTCCAAAACCCTGCACGGTTGCGGCTTCCATGGGCACACCCTTGGAAGACAGTAATTTCTGTACTTCCTGGGCGCGACGTTGGGAAAGGCCTTCATTATAGGTTTCCGGCCCTGAGCTGTCGGTAAAGCCGCTGATACTGATGCTTTCAATCTTGCTGTAGCTGGAGAGGCTTTCCGCCACTTTTTCCAGTTCGCTGATGGCGCTGTCGGTCAACTGTGCGCTATCAAAGGCGAAGGCCACATCACCTTCATCAGAAACGGTAACCATATGTGCAGCGGCGGGTTGGATGGCTGCGGCTGCGCGGGCAGCGGCATCACGGGCGGCTTGTTCAGCGGCCGCCAGTCGTTCCGCTTCCAGGCGCTCTTGTTCCAGCCGGGCCGCCAGGGTGGGGTCGCATTCCGGGGTATTCATGCTTTCATCCCAGTAACCGGTTTGTACGCATTCACCAAAGCCGCTTTTTACCGTGGCTCCCGAACTGTCCTGGGCATAGCCATCGGCCAGCGCCGTGGTGGTGAGGCCAGCCATGGCCAGACTCAGCAGAGATGCCTGGGTAGTGAGTTTGATCATTCTATTCATGGTAATTCCTCCGACAAAAAAGTATAGGTTCATTGCATAAGACCGAATTTGTTTTCCCTTAGTCACAGCTTAGGCAATAAAAACGCGGTCGCCAGTCCAAGGAAGCTTAAAAAGCCCACCACGTCGGTTACCGTGGTCAATACTACGGCACCGGACAAAGCCGGGTCGGCGCCGAATCGTTTCAAGAGTAAAGGCACCGCTACGCCAGCCGCTGCGGCAGCCAGCAGGTTGATAATGATGGCAGCAGCAATGACCAGGCCGATTCCCGGGTCACCAAACCAGAGCAGTGCCATTAGGCCTACCACCAGTGACCATAAAATGCCACCCAGCAGGCCCACCCCCAGTTCCTTGCGCGCCAGCCAGAGTACATTGGCCGGGCCGATCTGTTCCAATGCCAGGCCGCGAATCATCAGGGTCAGGGTTTGGCTGCCGGCGATACCGCCCATGCTGGCTACAATGGGCATCAACAC
>CBDUNQ010000401.1:0-2943 GCA_965368625.1 uncultured Gammaproteobacteria bacterium | reverse complement strand
CGCCTTGCATACGGCCCTGCGTTACCCGCAGCGCCTGGGAGGGGTACTGGCCCTGTCTACCTATCTGCCCCTGGAACAACGGGTGGCTGCGGAAATGCACCCCGCACAACAGGGCCTCGACATCTTCATCGGCCATGGTGATCAGGATGAAATCGTCCCTTTGACCGTGGCCCGGCGCAGCCGTGAACAGCTGGAATCCCTGGGATGCCGGGTGGACTGGCATACCTACTCCATGGCCCATAGCGTCTGCCCCCAGGAAGTGGCCGCCATCCGTCACTGGCTGACCACTCAACTGGAATAAATCCCGGCTGATCTACATCAATGCCTCAGCAGGCGCGGTTTTTTACTCTTTTCCCGGGGCGCCATACCTGCGCACACCCTGTCATCCTGATATGTGGACAGGATGTGGACGGTGGGTGCGCGTGGCGATGATGCCCCAGGATGCAACCCGCAATGTACCCGCGTGGCAATCGTACAGTAGCTCTCTACACTGTGGACTATGCCAATCCAGCTTGATCCACCCGGAGTGCACACCGGGCAATAGATGGCCTGATCGTAGGAGTCTCTGTGTTTCGTGTCGTATACGCCATTTTCTTTTGTCTGCTTGTGGCCGGCAGCAACCCCCTGTGGGCGGTGCCCCAGGGGGAACGCCTGTATACCCGGCATTGTGCCGCCTGTCATGGAGAAGAGGGACGTGGCGGCGTGGGTATCCCCCTGGCACTTCCTGCCTTTCTGACCACCGCCAGCGATGAATACCTGACCCGAAGCATTCGCCTGGGACGCCCCGGACGCATCATGCCGGCCTTCACCGACCTGAGTGATGAGGAAATTGCCGCCATTGTCTCCCATATTCGCGGCTGGCACCCCAAGGCGCCTGAAGAAGAGTATGCCCGCATCCGCGGTACGCCGGAACGGGGGGAAAAACTGTTCCGGAAACATTGTGTGCAGTGTCACGGGGAGCAGGGAGAGGGGGGCGCCGGTACCGGCGTTACCTTTTCACGACCACGGGACTTTTCCGTCATTGCCCCGGCACTCAACAATAGTGGCTTCCTGGCGGCGGCCAGTGACCGCATGATCCGCGAAACCCTCATTCTGGGTCGGGAAGGCACGCCCATGCCCTCCTATCGAACCCTGGGCCTGAACGATGAAGACATCGATAATCTGGTGGCTTATATCCGTTCCCTGGAAACCCAGGCCAAGGCCCGCAGTGCCGAACCGGAAATGGCCGCCACACTGGTATATGAATCCTCTTACGGCCTGGAAGAAACCATCGAAAACGTGAAGCGCGCCGCCATTGGCCGTAATTTCCGCATCATTCGCGAACAGCCCCTCAACGAGGGACTGGTGCCGGAAGCGGACAACGATACTCAGCGTATCATGGTGTACTTCTGCAATTTCAAGTTTCTCGACGAAGTGTTGAAACTCGATCCCCGGGTGGGCCTGTTTCTGCCCTGCCGGGTCACCGTAGTGGAGCAGGATGGTGTGGTCAAGGTGATGAGCATCAATCCCAAGCGCCTCAGCTACCTGTTCAATAACGACAAACTGGATGCTGCCTGCGAACAGATGTATGAGCTGTACGAAGCCATACTGGAGGAATCCACCCTGTGAACCATTCCCGCTTTTCCTGCATAGTACTGAGCCTCTGCCTATGGAGCAGCAACCTCTGGGCGGAAGATCTGTTGATGGCGCGCTCCACCCAATCCTTTCCCGAAGCCATGCTGACCCTACAGGAAGCCATTGCCGCGCAGGGCTACACCCTGTCTCGCGTGCAACGGGTGGATATCGGCCTCACCGCCTCGGGTTTCACGACCGATAAATACCGGGTGGTGTTTCTGGGTAAGGCCGCTGAACAGGCCTACCTCAGCGAACATTATCCGGAGCTGATCCCCTATCTGCCATTGAAAATCGCCGTGTTCGCCGAAGACAAGGATACCCTGCTGGTTACCGCCAACCCGATCCAATTCCGCAACTTCTATCCAGAGGCGGAATTACAGCCCTATTTCCAGCGCTGGGAAAAGGATTTACGCGCCCTGCTGGAAACGGTTCGGGATGCGGACTGAAGCCAGGCAAGCCGCAGCCCAATAACAACCCGGCCAAGGCCACACTACTTCATCCCCCCTACCCTGGAGATCGCCACGCCATACAGTACACTGTAGTCATACTCCTCGCATGCAATGCAACATCCGGGTGAATCAGGCATTCCAAAACGGGAACAGGGGCGGACTACATGATCAGCAAACACTATATCCACAAGCTCAGTACCGGCAATGACATCACCTTGCATGACATCACCCCCGACATTCGTACATACCTGAAGGATGCCGGCATACAGGATGGTTTCGTGATCATCACTTCCCAGCACACCACCACCGCCCTGGCCATCAATGAATATGAAAGCCGCTTGCTGGATGATGCAAAATACTTTTTACAGCGGCTGGTGCCACCAACGGATGCCTACTGGCACAATGATATTCATTTGCGCGACTGCCCGCCTGATGAGCCGGAAAACGCCCACGCCCATTTGGCCGCCATGCTGCTGGGCAGTTCGGAATCCATCGCCATTGCGGAAGGGGAGCTTGTTCTTGGTCAGTATCAATCGGTGATTTTGTTTGAGCTGGATGGCCCCCGGGAACGTACGGTCAGCATTCAGATGACTGGCCGTTAGTACAGCACCCCCGAAGGGAAATCCCACCTTTGTAGGAACCAGCGAAGCTGGCGAACCGGATCGGTAACCCTGTCTGCAGTGCCACTCTCGTTCGCGAGCTGCGCTCGCTCCTACAGGTGCCAAGACCTACACCACAGCAAACCGAACCCTCCTGTAGGAGCCAGCGAAGCTGGCGAACCGGGTTGGCAACCCTGTTTGCAGTGCCACTCTCGTTCGCGAGCTGCGCTCACTCCTACCGGTGCCAAGACCTACACCACAGCAAACCAAACCCTCCTGTA
>CBDUNQ010000400.1:0-2960 GCA_965368625.1 uncultured Gammaproteobacteria bacterium | reverse complement strand
GCAATACCTCCCAGGTCAATCTTCACCCCTGGCTGTGTGTAGCGTACCGAGCTCGCGCGTTCATCCAACTGCAGATTCCGATAGTCAATGGCCGCAACCGCTTTCTGTAAAGCCTCAGCCCCGGGACGCACACCCGCCCGGTAATCGTAAAGAAAGCCTGCACTGGCGAAGGTGATGTCAAAGGCGCCTCCGGTAGCCCGGGAAAAACCCTGTGCGCGCTCCAGTAACTGAAACAATTCCTCGCTCACCTTCTGTGGTGCCTGGGCGGCATGGGCATTCAAGCGACTCAATTCACTATCCGCCTTATAAGGGCTCATGGCGGCATCAATACGCCGCATTTCCGTCATTACCGCCGCCATGGCCTGCTGTGCGAAACCCTCATCCGTATGAGCCAACTCCACCGACACCCGGGTACCCATGATGTCTTGCTCATCCTGAAACCAAGCGGCCTGCACCCAGACAGGAAGGCCGCAACAAAACAGCCATGCCAGCGCCTGTGCCCGACGGCGCTGACTAGAACCAGGCCGAGAAATACAGTTGAAATACATCGGCACTGAAGTCATACACCGGCTCTTCACCCACTGCACCACCCACCGTAAGATCGCGAAAATCCTCGTATTGGAACCAGATACGCCGGTAGCTGGCATTGATCGTGGCACGGTCAATGATGCCCCAGCCTTCGCGCAATACCTTGTAGCTGACGCCCGCCCCCAGGGAATGATCGTTGAATTCACTCAATTCCTTGTCACGGGCGAGAAAATTCTGGTGGTTTTCCCGGGGAAACAAATCACTGTAAAAATCCGCCTCACTCTGCGTGTAATACCGATAAAACAATTCGAAACTCCACAGATCGGACATGGGGTGGGTGTAGTCCACTTCCAGGCTATGGGCATCAATATCCCAGTCATCGGTGAAATAGCGATATCCAAGGCCCAGCGCGGCACGGTAAGGCAAGTGGTAGCGCAGCCGTGCCGACAGTGCATTACTGGTACGGGTACTGGGGTAGCGCTCGGCCTCGAAGCTATAGCCGATGGCGCTACCGGCATCCACATAGCGCACCGAGCGATAGGGGTTATTCAAAAATCCCTCTTCGGTGACATTTTCAAAATTCACGGCCAGAATCAGTTTTTTGGTGAGCACCTGGGACAAAGACAATTGAAATTGCTGGCGCTGCACTTCCCCGGAAAAACCGGCATCGCCATTGCGACGCACATCATCGCTGCCATATACATAACCAAGGGTTACTGTGGTCAAGTCACCAAACATGCTCTGGGTGATACTGAAACTGCCGGTGTCCGCTGTGTAATCACTTTCATCACTATTACTGTAGGAGACACTCATGATGGTATCGGCATGCAGGTAATCGGCGCTGAGACTGGTCTGCGTGCGTTCTTCTGAATACGCACTGCCCTGGGAAAGGACATCAATGGAGGCGCTGCTGATACTGTCCACATAATAGTTTCCTGATACGGAAAAGGATTTGTTATCCCCTTTGCGCACCAGGATGGAGGGACCGGTCACCTCCACACCACCACCATCATAGTGGTGATACAGGACATCGGCCCGATCTTCCGGCAACACGGCAGCCGAAACCGTATGGCCTGCGATCAACAAGCAAAAACCACCCAGCAAGCAGCGATTAATTGCAGCCACAACCACCTCCTGCAGTGCCTTCGGCTCCACGGGCGGCTTCGCGCACCTGGTAGATGTGGCTCAGATAAGCATCCGCTACCGGGTCGCGGCTGAAACTCATGATGGGATCCGCCAGGAAGTTCCGCTCATAGGGCTTCACCCAGGGTTCCACACTGGAGCAGGCAGTCTGCAACAAGAGGGCTATGGCAATAAGAATTCCCTTTCCGTTCACGTTTACTCCCGAATCAGACTGCGTACTTGTTGCTGGTATTCCTGCTCATACCCTGGCTTGTAACCGTGATGCACATAGCGCACATTACCATCGCGATCCACCAGCACCGTGGTAGGCATGGCCACCACGTCATAGCGCTTGCTGACTTCACTGGCGGTATCAAACAGGATAGGGAAACTGACGGGGATTTCCTTCAACAGGTCTTTGGCCTTGCTGGCATCCTCTTCCACGTTCACCCCCAGAATGGTGAATCCGAGAGGGCTGTACTGGGCATAGAGCTCTTCCAGCAGCGGCATTTCCTGGCGGCAGGGGCCGCACCAGGATGCCCAGAAATTGATCATCACCACTTCGCCCCGGTACTCGTTCAGACGCAAATTTTCACCCACATTGCTTTTCAGGGTGAAATCAGGCGCCTCGCCCCCCATGGATTGGGCCGCCTGCAGTGGCTGTAGCAGCGCCAACCCGGTCATGAGGGTGGCGATCCAAAATCGACATACCGCTTTTACTGTACTGCGCATAAGTAACCTCTTGTAATACAAAGGGGTGGTCGACCCAAACCCATTCAGGCCCAGCATCAAGCTCCTGGGGATTCCCCAGGGTAGCGGCCATTGTCTCCGCTGCTGTGAGCCAAAAATGCGATCCAGCGCACATTTTCCCCTTCGCCCCCCACCCCATAGACGAATTCATCGCCCATCTATTCAGCCATCCGGGCTGATCTAAAAAAATACTGAAACCGTTCCAGTGATTTCCAGGTTATGGTTGGTCTGTTCTTCGCCGAGCAAATCCAGGTCAAAGACATGGTCCCGCACATCGATACGAATCGATGCCCAGTCCGTCGCCAGGAAGCGGTATCCGCCCCCTATATTCCAGGTGAACAGATCATCCCCGGCAAACTCCGTACTGCCAACACCACCACTCACATAAAAACCAGAAGTAAAGGCCCATTTGTTACCTACAAAGCTTTCCCCCGGCAACAGGTTCAGTCCAAACGACACATTGTAATAGGTAAGCTCGCGCTCATCACTTTCCAGCAACAGGGCGGCGCCACTCAAACGTTCATAACTGGTCTTGCTGGTATCCGTCATGGCGTAATTGA
>CBDUNQ010000399.1:0-2974 GCA_965368625.1 uncultured Gammaproteobacteria bacterium | reverse complement strand
GCGGATACGGGTATAAGGCCCACGCTCCCGGTTTTTCATGTGCTCCACCAGTGTACGCGCTTCCAATAACACCGGTTCCGATGGTGGCTTGACGGGTGAGGATACGCTGGCGGCCATCGCCATGGCTGGAACCAGGGTGAGTAACAGCAGGGTCAGGGATCGATGAAGTACCATGGTGAATTACGTGTACCTTGTATTGGTCGGCGGAAATGCTGATGATAGCGGTTATCAAAGCCTGTTAACACGAATTGGAGGCCCGCGTTGCCGCCCCGGTAAGTGCCAGGCAAGACACGAGGAATGGTATTTGCTCATCGCAGCGAAATGGCGAGTAACAACCCACGGCTTTTTTTGGGCTGCAACCCGAAGGTCGCCGGCCTTGCTTTCCTGTTCGTGTAACCAGACCCCGGCTACGTGCGGGAAGTGATGCCCAGCCTCTGCATCCTCCTGTAGTGGGCCCTCCGCCGGGAGCGAAGGCTTTCTTTGACATAACGTAGATCATTACCCTTGATACCGCTAGCCGAATCAAAGTCCGGGATCCTCTATCGCCTGCTGCGGGTATTTACCGAGGTACGTCCCGGTGAAGCCGGGCCGGCACTGTTGCTGTTGCTCAATATTTTTCTGGTGCTATGCGCGTATTACTTCATTAAACCGGTACGCGAAGGCTGGCTGGCCATCTCGGTGATCAGCGACTGGTCGAAAATGGAGATCAAGGCCTACTCCAGCTTTGCCCAGGCCATGCTGCTGCTGTTGCTGATTCCCCTCTATGCGCGGCTGGCGGTTACCTGGACACGGCAACAGTTACTGACCCGGGTTGGCGTATTTTTTCTGGTCACCCTGTTGCTGTTCTGGTGGTTTCATCCCGGGCATGCTCCACTTTCCATTCCCTTTCTGGGTGTGGCGTTTTATGTCTGGGTAGGCATTTTTGCGGTGACCCTGGTGGCCCAATTCTGGTCCTTTGCCGCAGACCTGTACGATGAAGAACGTGGTAAACGGCTGTTTCCCCTCATTGCCGTGGGGGCATCATCCGGGGCGGTCGCCGGTTCCTGGATATCCGAGCAACTGGTAAAGCGCTGGCAGGTGGAAACCCTTGATTTACTCCTCTATGCCGCCTTGCCCCTGATGCTGGCCCTGGCCCTGGCGCGCTATGTGGATCGCCATGGTATTTCCAGAAACCATGCGGGGGTGGAAGCCAGTGATTTGCCGGCGGCCGGCAATGGCGGCGGCGCCTATACGCTGATCTGGAACGATTATTATCTGCGCATTACCGCATTCATGGTGTTTACCATGTTCTGGGTGATGACCAATGGAGAAAATATTCTCTTCAGTGCGGTGCAGCGCGCGTTGGCAGACGAAGGCATCAATACAGCGGCAGGGATCAAAAGTGGCACCGCAGCGTTTTACAGCCATTTGTATTTCTGGGTAAATCTATCGGGATTACTATTGCAGGCCTTTGTGGTGTCGCGCCTGCAACGGGTGGGTGGTTTTGGTGCCTTGCTGATTACGCCACCGCTGGTTTCCCTGTTTTCCTATGGCGCCATGACGGCGAGTAATGCACTCACGGTGCTCACGGCCGCAAAGACCATGGAAAACGGTACTAATTATTCCATCAACAATACGGCACGCCAGGTGCTTTGGCTGCCTACCAGCCGGGAAATGATTTACAAGGCCAAGGTGGCCATTGACACCCTGTGCGTGCGCTTTGGTGATGGTTTGGCGGCATTGACGGTATTGATTGGAACCCGGGTGATGGCACTGGAGATCAGGGAATTTCTGATCTTCAATCTGGTCCTTATTCTGGTCTGGTTGGGGTTGGCTGTACTGGTGGTGCGCGAGCATCGGCGGATATCAAGGAGTATGGAGTGAGTATCGGTAAAATGAAATTAATCACCGTGGTGCTGTTGCTGGCAGGCATTGTCTTCAGTGTGGCGGCGGGTACGGGTGCGGCGGCACCCGCCCTGCCCGTCCCGGTGCCGGATCGAAGCTGGCAATCACTGGAACAGCATGGTGACTGGAAATTGCAGGGACAGCTGGAACGCGGTTTGCGCACCCAGCCGGGCTGGTCACAGTTGATTGCCCGCAATAAATTCGCCGTAGCCCTGGTGGACATCAGCAATCCCGCACGCCCGCGGTTCGCAGAAGTCAATGGCGATGAAATGATGTATGCCGCCAGCCTGCCCAAGATCGCGATTTTACTGGCGGCCGTGGATGCCGTGGAAAGTGGAAAGCTGGTGCTGGATGAAGCCCTGGAAAATGATCTCAATAGTATGATCCGCACCTCAAGCAATCGTGCGGCTACCGATACCATCGACCGTCTGGGTGGGTTGGAGCGCGTCAATGCCGTATTGATGGATCCTCGCTTCAACTTCTATGACAGAGACAATGGCGGTGGCCTCTGGGTGGGAAAACGTTATGCCAAGAAGGGGAAGCGCGTGCCGGATCCGGTAAAGGGCATTTCCCATGGGGCCACCGCCACCCAGGTAGCACGTTTCTATTACCGCATGGCAACCGGTCGGCTGATCAGTCCCCGTGCCTCCGAGCGCATGCTGGCCTATATGGCGGACCCCGCGCTGCATCATAAGTTTGTGAATTCCCTGGGTCAGGAAGCACCGGAAGCCAGGCTGTACCGGAAATCCGGGACCTGGAAACACTGGCATTCGGATTCTGTACTGGTATGGGGGCCCAATTGGCGGCGCTACATTCTGGTGGGTATGGTGGAAGATCGACAGGGAGAAGAAATCCTGCGTACCCTGGTGGGTATTGCCGAAGGGGCGCTGCAGAATGCCTTTCCGGCGAGGGAAATTATTGTGGATGAATAATAAATTCTTGCGGGGCTGAGATAGTCGCTTTATACACCGTCATCCTCTCCTATCCCGCTTTGCCTACCCTACCCCGTTATTCCGGTATTATCCTGTCATTCGGACCTACCCCGTCATACCGGCCTTATCCCGTCATACCGGCGCAGGCCGGTATCTCT
>CBDUNQ010000398.1:0-2982 GCA_965368625.1 uncultured Gammaproteobacteria bacterium | reverse complement strand
TGATCAACCAGCCAAAGGCATAGAATAGGGAGATCACCAGAAAGACACGCCAGGTGGTTTTCCCATAGCGCAGACGGATAAAGTCTCCGCTGGTGTAACCACTAGGCATCAGATGCCGTATCCGCCGCGCCAATGGCGCAAACATCATCAGGCCGATGGAACCCAGGGAATACCCCACCATGCCCCAGATGCCAAGCTGAAACGCCAACTGGGGAGCCGCCATGGTAGTATTGCTGGTAACCCAGGTAGCCATGGCGGTGGCCGTACCCAGGGCCATACCCACATTACGCCCGGCGAGCATGAAATCATCCAGCTGTTTTGCCTTACGACCCCAGAACCAACCGAGAAAAATCCACAGCACACTGAACAGGACCAGAATCAACCAGCCGGTTTGCCCATCCAATATGGCGCTGTTGACCGTGCTACTCATAGTGCAGCCAGTTTACGGGTTTCCTTCACGGCTTCATCCGCGGTCAATACCCGACAATAGCGATCCTTGAGGGTGCGGATCGTGGCATTATGCAGCTCGGGGGTAACCGTGGCGCAGGCATCATTGATCAGGGTGGTATAAAAACCCAGGTCCGAGGCATCGCGTACAGTGGTGGAGACACATTCGTTGGTATAGACCCCACATACAAACAAACCGGTAATATTCAGGTTACGTAAAAGATATTCAATATTGGTGGCATTGAATACACCACTGGCGGTCTTATTGATGACAATTTCGTCGCCTTTCGGAGCGATTTCCGGCAGGAACTCCGCTTCCTTGGAACCGGGAGCTGCATGAATGCCCAGACGCTTGTGTCCGGGGCTGCGCTCACGTCCATCCTGGGTCAGGGATTGAATACGGGTATGAATCACTTCCAGCTTCAGATCACGGAAGGTATCCTGCAAACGGCGCACATTGGGCAAGACCACATGATGCAGTCGCTTGAAGTAGTACTCCTGGGCTTCATGAGGGACTCCGGATTTTTCCGCATTGGCGAATACCCCATACCCATCGGCAGCATCCAGGTATTGTATATCAATCACCAGTAAAGCGGTGCGATGCTGCTCCAGAGATTCAAGTACCGCCTCATTTTCTGTTACAGATTCCTTGTAGTTCTGTGCCAGGGGATCGATATTAAGAAACGCTTCATCCAGCCCCTCAAGATCGGTTTTCCCGAGATCTTCACTCATGTAGCCTCTCCCGCCAGGCGGCATAAAGAATTAAGTAAGGTATTGGCGCCAAGTTCTATATCTTCCCAGGCTGTCCATTCCGATGGCGAATGACTACGGCCATCTTTACTCGGTACAAAAATCATTCCGGCACGGGTAATGGTGGACATGATCTGGGTGTCATGTGCCGCGCCACTGTGCATGCGCGTTGCGTCGATGCCCATTTCATCACACAGGGTGGAAATGGTGCTGACCACCCCGGAATCGCATTTCACCGGGCTCAACTCACTCATTACATCAAATTCAAACATCAATTCGCGACGACGGGCAATGGCCGATAATGCACCGCGAAAGGCATCGGCCAGTTGGCTGATGATCACCGGGTCTGTATCACGTACTTCCAGGGAAAACTCGGCGCGTCCCGGCACTACATTTGCCGCTCCGGGAAACAGGGACACGCGGCCAATAGTGGCTACACTGCGGGTGCTACCGTTTTCTTCAAGTATGCGCGGGATTTCACCTGCCAGCTCCGCCAGTCCCTGAAAGGCATCACGACGCATATTCATGGGAGTGGTGCCGGCATGATTGGCTTCACCGATAAGCCGCACCTGCCATTTAAACAGACCTGCGATGGCATCCACCACACCAATGCGTTTGTTGAGCCGCTCCAGTACAGGCCCCTGCTCGATGTGCAACTCCACAAAGGCCCGAATGGAATCAGGATTACGCTGTGCATTGAGCGCATCCATGGCATCCAGACCCCGTTCCGCCATGGCATCCACCAGATGCACCCCATTGAGGTCCCGTGACTGTTGAATGCTATTGGGTGTGAGTTGCCCACAAATGGCCTGTGAGCCGAACATTTGACCGAAGCGCCCTTCTTCATCGGTGAAAGCCACGGCTTCCAGGGGAAAGTTCAGTTTCAGATTCTGCTCCCGAATACTACGCAAGCATTCAAGACCGGTGAGCACCCCCAATGCACCATCCAGGTGCCCGGCGCGGGGTACGGTATCCATATGGGAACCGGTCATGATGCTGGGACGTTTACCATCCCAACCGAGTCGCGCGTGAATATTGGCTGCACCATCCACATACAGGTCCAATCCGGCTTCCTGAATACGTCCCTGCAACCAGTCACGGGCTGCCATATCTCCCGGACTGAAGGACATACGATAGATACCGTTATCCTCGTCGCGACCGATGGTGGCCAGGTGCTGTATATCCTGCTTCAGGCGCGCAAAGTCAATGGTAAGCATGGTCACTGGTCTACTCCCTGTCGTCCATTATTTCCAAAGCGTGCCCCAGCCAGCACCAGTATCAGGGTCATAAGAAAGACCAGAGCACCCAGGGAGAAAAACAGCATGGCACGCCCAAAGGGATGATGCCTGGTTTCCACACGCACAGGGGTACTCCATTGACTGGCTTCCTGCTGCCCATCACGCAACTGCACCCGGTAAAAACGCGTACCATCGGTTTTACCACTCAGCACAGTGGCCAGATCCGGCCCCTCATAAAGGATATCTGCGCTGAGAAAATCCGCACGGAAAGATTCCTGCACCCGATACCGGGCATTTTCAAGAGCGCGTTCATGGGATGACTGCCACTCAAGACGGTAATAGCCCGCGGTAGCCATTTCGGTGTCCGCCTTTATCTCAGGCACAGGCAGCGCAGTAGCCATACCTGGCCTGATCAGGAAAAACACCACGATGCCAACCGCAGAAATCAGTAACCAGGTGGATTTCCGGGAATATTCACCGCAGGATAAAAAGATTTGGTGGGTATTCAACAATGATTTTAGTCTTCATCGAATGGGTGGATGAAATC
>CBDUNQ010000397.1:0-2982 GCA_965368625.1 uncultured Gammaproteobacteria bacterium | reverse complement strand
CGCAGTACCCGTAACCAGGAGTGGCGCTGTAATGCCTGTTTCAGTATGGATTCACTGGCATCCACGCTGGCATCATCCACCACAATCACTTCGAACGCCCCTTCCCGGCCTGCCATGGCCTGGGCCACTTCCCGCAATAATCCTTCCAGGTTATCGGCTTCATTGAACACGGGGATCACTAGGGATAATTCCATAGATAAAACACGGCTTTATAATTGTCCACCTGGGACAGCAGGTAGCAGATGGGCTATAGTTCACGGCTACGCTAGGTGACCAGGGCCGACCTTATGGCGAATGATCCGCACTATACCAACCATCTGCAACACGAAACCAGCCCATACCTGCTCCAGCACGCACATAATCCTGTGGAATGGTATCCCTGGGGCCCGGAAGCCCTGGAAAAGGCTCGCCAGGAACAAAAACCCATCCTCCTCTCCGTTGGTTATTCCGCCTGTCACTGGTGCCATGTCATGGCCCATGAATCCTTTGAAGATCCCACTACGGCCCAGGTGATGAATGAACTGTTCATCAATATCAAGGTGGATCGCGAAGAGCGCCCGGATCTGGACAAAATTTATCAGACCGCCCACTCCCTGCTGGCCCAGCGCCCGGGGGGCTGGCCACTCACCATGTTTCTTGATCCCGAAGAACAGATTCCCTTCTTCGGCGGCACCTATTTTCCACCACAGAGCCGCCATGGCTTGCCTGCCTTTCGCGACCTCTTGCAGCGCGTACGCGCCTTCTATGAAGAACACCGGAGTGAACTGAAGACACAAAATGATTCACTCATGGGGGTGCTGGCGGAGTTGCAAACCGCGGGGCAAGCCCCTGAAGAACTCAACAGCATGCCCCTGGATGTGGTGCGTCAGCAGCTGGAACAACAATTCGATGAGCGCTTCGGCGGATTCGGCAAGGCCCCCAAATTTCCCCACCCCACCAGTCTGGAGCGCCTGCTGCGCCACTGGGCCGGCACCCTGCAAAACGATGGCCCTGCGGATCAGGCGGCCCTGCATATGGCACTGTACACCCTGGATCGCATGGCCCTGGGTGGCGTCTACGACCAGTTGGGCGGTGGTTTTTGCCGCTACTCCGTGGATGACCAATGGATGATCCCCCACTTTGAAAAGATGCTTTATGACAATGGCCCGCTGTTGAGCCTGTACAGTGAAGCCTATGCCGCCAGCGGCAAACCCCTGTACCGGCGCATCTGTCAGGAAACCGCCGCCTGGGTGATGCGTGAAATGCAATCTCCGCAAGGCGGGTATTACTCCAGCCTGGATGCCGACTCCGAGGGTCAGGAAGGCAAATTCTATGTATGGGATCGGGAAGAAGTGCGCCAACACCTGGGTGAAGAAGAATACCCCCTGTTTGCGCAACGCTTCGGCCTGGACCGTGAAGCCAATTTCGAGGGGCGCTGGAACCCCCATGTCTACCTGGATGAAGAACAACTGGCCCGGGAATTCAGCCTTCCCGTGGATAGCGTAATCTCCCGCCTGGATGGCGCGCGCGAAACCCTGTTTTTACAGCGTGAACAACGGGTGCATCCCGGCCGCGATGAAAAGATCCTGACTTCCTGGAATGGCTTGATGATTCGCGGCATGGCCCAGGCCGCCCTGCATCTGGGCAGTGGAGCGTATCTGGAAAGTGCCGAACGGGCCCTCGACTTCATTCGCAACACCCTTTGGCAAAAGGGCCGTCTGCTGGCCACGTATAAAGATGGTAAGGCGCATCTCAATGCCTACCTCGATGACTATGTCTTTCTCATGGATGGCATTCTTGAGTTACTGCAAGTCCGCTGGCGCAATGCCGATCTTGCCTTTGTCCAGCAACTGGCCGAAGTGGTACTCACCCAATTTCAAGCCCCGGAAGGCGGCTTCTATTTCACCTCCAACGATCATGAAAGCCTGATCCAGCGCCCCAAACCCCTGGCCGATGATGCCATGCCCTCGGGAAATGGTGTGGCCGCCAAGGTATTGAACCGGCTTGGGCATTTACTGGGGGAGAGCCGTTACCTGGAGGCTGCGGAACGCTGCCTCAAGGCGGCCTGGAAAGCCGTGGAAAGCAGTCCGTATGGACATACCGGTTTACTACTGGCCCTGGAAGAACAGCGCTTCCCACTGCAAATCATTATATTGCGCTGTGCCGCCGATGCCCTGCCCGACTGGCATCAGCGGGCAGGGGAACCCTATGCCCCGCGCCGCATGGTGTTTGCCATTGCCAATGATGTAAGCGACTTGCCCGGCAGCCTGGCACAGCGCAAACCCCAAGGCACCGCGGTAGCCTACGTCTGCGAAGGCAACCAGTGCTCGCCCCCCATCACCCAGCTTGCGAGCCTGATGCAAACTCTGGAACAATCCCAGGCAGGACCGGCTCCCCGGCTACGTGCCGGCAAGTAAGGTCCTTTTCTGTTCATGTTTTTTTGTAATTTTATCTGTTGAGGTTTTTTCCCATGCCTGAAAGCACTCCCAAGTCGTTAATGGATTTTGTGCAGGAAGCCCGCGCCCAGATCAAGGAAGTGGATGGCGATACCCTGATGAAGATGATGGATACTCAGCCGGATCTGCTGATCGTTGATGTACGCGAACCCAGCGAGCATGAACACGGTCATTTGAAAAATGCCCACCTGGTACCCCGTGGTATTCTTGAAGCGGCTGCCGACCTTAATTACCCCAAGCACGATGAAGTACTCTACACCGCCCGCGACAAGACCCTGGTTTTGTACTGTGCCACCGGCGGGCGTTCCGCCATGGGTGCCATGGTATTGCAGATGATGGGTTTTAAAGATGTTTACAGCCTGGCTGGCGGATTTATGAAATGGAGTGATGAAAAACGGCCGGTGGTCAAGGAAGCCAGTTACGTTTAACATACCCCTTCGCCTTGACCCGAAGGATGAGGTATTCACGAAATAAACATCGTCATTCCGGCGCAAGCCGGAATCTCTTGAATCATCTTCCATGCTAAAAAAGATCCCGGCCTTCGCCG
>CBDUNQ010000396.1:0-2987 GCA_965368625.1 uncultured Gammaproteobacteria bacterium | reverse complement strand
TTATCCGGCTTCCCTTTATCAAGACATCCACCCCATACTTGATCCATTCCCGGATCCACCCTGGCCTCGTCCTGGATTTTTGAAAATACTTCGGTATCGTCATGGCTGACGGTACTTTCGGTCAAAGGAGCTGACCCATGCCCAAACCACGCTATTCCCAGGTCTCATTGGAGGCCACGCCTTATTATCACTGTGTGTCCCGCTGTGTGCGCCGCGCCTATCTCTGTGGGGAAGATGTGGTGACCGGTCAATGCTTTGAACACCGTCGGGGCTGGATTGAGGATAAGCTGTTCCGGTTATCCGAGGTGTTTGCGCTGGGACTTTGTGCCTATGCGGTGATGAGTAATCATTATCATGTGGTGTTGCAGGTGCAGCGGGAGCAGGTAGAACAGTGGTCCCTGGAGGAAGTGATTGCGCGTTGGCATACCCTGTTTTCCGGTTCCGGGCTTTCCCGGCGGTATGCGCAGGGGGAAGCCTTGTGGGAAGAGGAACAGAAAGTGCTCGAGGCTGAGGCGGAACTGTGGCGGGAGCGGTTAACCAGCATCAGTTGGTTTATGCGTTGTTTGAATGAGTCCATTGCCCGGGCCGCCAATCAGGAGGATGGCTGTACGGGGCGTTTCTGGGAAGGCCGGTTTACTTCACAGGCCCTGCTGGATGAAGCCGCCTTGGCCGCCTGTCTGGCCTATGTGGATTTGAATCCCCTGCGGGCGGGCTTGGCTACCACGCCGGAAGCGTCCGCGTATACGAGCATACAAAAGCGGGCCCAACGGGCGCAGCAAGCCCATCAACCGAATCACCCGCGGCAGCAGACCAGGGGGCTGGTTCCCTTTGCGGGCCATCCACGGGCCGACCTGCCTGAGGGTTTGCCCTTTCGGCTGACCGAGTATCTTGAACTGGTGGACTGGTCCGGGCGCATGCTGCGGGATGATAAGCGGGGCGCCATGGAAAGCCATCTTCCGCCCATTCTCACCCGTTTACAGATCGATCCCACGCAATGGCAAACCCTGACCACCCGGCTGGAGGTGGATTTCAAAACCTTCATCGGCAAGGCGGATACGGTGAAGCATACGTGTGAAGCCCTGGGGTATCAGCGAACGCCCGGCATTACAGCGTGTGCGATCGCCTTTTCGTAAAAATCAGATTGCATCCCCCGTACTGAAAAATCGATCGCCACAAGCGAGGTTTCAGGGTGCTTACAGAATGCCATCCTGGTTTCATTTCGACTTGAAAGTGTTTTTTTACCTGCCTGATGCGACAAATAATCCGAGATCACGTCGATAGCCTGTAACAGGGTGATCACAAATTGCCGCTTTGGTGTGAATCTACCTGTTAGTTAATATGGGTGTCTTTTTATCAGTTTTACCTGCCTGATGCGATAAATAATCCGAGATCACGTCGATAGCCTGTAACAGGATGATCACAAATTGCTGCTTTGGTGTGAATCAACCTGTTAGTTAATATGGGTGTCTTTTTATCAGTTGATCTACGATTCCCTAGAATTCGTATCCCTAGAATTCATACACCAGGGAAAGCGCGGTCTGGGTGTCGGTTTTGTCCACGCCCACCGGCACTTCCGAAGTGTTTTCCACGGTATAGGAAAGGCGCATGGCCAGGTTGCCAATTACATTGGATTGCAGTGCCGATACGGATTTACTGATGGTGGCTTCTTCACCGATGTCAAAGGAAAGATCCTGGGTGAATTTGGCATGGTCACTGATCTTCCAGATGTATTTACCGGCCAGACGCAGTATGGCTTCACTTTCCGAGTCACCGTTTTCCAGTTTGCTTTGCCGCGCACCAGGACCGGCTTCCAGGTCCAGGGTCATGTTTTCCCGTTTCAACACGCGGCGACCATAACCCAGCACTTCACTGGTACGGTAGTCATAGCCACTGAATTTATCGGTTTCATATTCAAGACGGCCAAACAGGTAATCGAACTCCCCCATCTTGTAATCGCTTTGCCAGATGGCGGCATAACGTTCCGCGGTAGTGGTTTCGCTATCCGACTCATTCAATGCTTCCAGGGTGGCTGAATGACGCCACTTTTCACGATCATTCACCAGCCCCAACTTGGCTTTCAGGTTTTCCGTTTCCGTATTGCCACTGGTAGCCACATAGCCGAATTCACCTTCGCCTTTCCACAGGCTGCCAATGATTTCTATGGCCGTCACCTGGCTGCTGAACAGACTGCAGGCAATGACTGCCCCGGCTGATTTCATCTTCATGTAGAGTTCCTCTTACGCTCTATTTGGTCTGCAAAATGCCCACAACAGGCCGTTATTGAATGACTGCTGTCATCGGTATGTAATCGAGCAGCACTCAATGAACCGATAGCCACCCGCCACACATTCAATTCAATCCAGGGCAGGTGCAATCGCACATGGTACTACAATTAGGCCGCATCATATCGATTCCCAGGCAGCTTTCCAACGTATGTAAATGGTTGTTGCAAATTGATAACAAATGCCACTGCTGCCATTTCAATGAGCGATGTAGTGGGTAGTTTCGAAGACCGGAGAGAATATCGTCATTGCGAGCCGCATAGAGGCGCTGCAATCTCCATGGTGTGGACATCAGGCTGAAAGAAAAGTCAGTGCCGAATTCAGGAGATTGCTTCACTTCGTTCGCAATGACGGTGGAATTTTTTTTATTTGCATAACTCACACCTTCGGATCGAGGTACGCACAATGTGACCTGATGGTGCGGAGTACGATAGGAGATCCCTGATGTGACTTGAACCGTGCGGAGCACGGTTAGGGAATCCCTAATGTGACTTGAACCGTGCGGAGCACGGTTAGGGAATCCCTAATGATCCCGTAGGGATCTAGGGGCTCCCGTAGGGATCTAGGAAAATCTCAAAGGGATTCTATGCGCCAAACCGAAATCGATTGAATGCACTGCCATCGCAGGGAGATACCGGCCTGCGCCGGTATGACGTGGAATATGATGATTGCCTCGACCCGAATGAGTGAGGTATTCATAAAAAA
>CBDUNQ010000395.1:0-3001 GCA_965368625.1 uncultured Gammaproteobacteria bacterium | reverse complement strand
CCAAGGGCATCTGTGGGAACTGTTCGTGAAGGTTGGGTATCAGGTGCGGGAACAGGTAGGGGCCGATGGTATAGATGGCGCCCAGGTGCAGCGGTCCACTGAGTTCATCGCCAGCGGCCAGGCTCAGCTGTTTTATCTTGGCGGCTTCCTCCAGCACACGTTGTGCCTGTTCCACCACCTTGCTGCCGGCCGGGGTGAGGCTCACCTCTTGCTTACCGCGCTCAAACAGGGCGATACCCAACTCTTCCTCGAGTTTTTTCACGCCCACACTGAGTGTCGGCTGGCTTACGAAGCAGGCCGCCGCCGCACGTCCGAAATGGCGCTCCTGTGCCAGGGTGACTACATAACGCAATTCAGTCAATGTCATGGGCGCGGTTGCCGGGCAATGGGTACGGGCAGGGCGTGCGGATCAGTCATCATGGGAGAGCCAGTCGCGCGGTCGCAGGAATTCTTCATACAGCCTGGCTTCTTCAGACCCGGCTTCCGGTTGCCAGTCATATTGCCAGCGCACCAGGGGAGGGAGGGACATGAGTATGGATTCCGTGCGTCCGCCCGATTGTAGTCCGAACAGTGTGCCGCGATCATAAACGAGGTTGAATTCCACGTAACGCCCGCGGCGATAGAGTTGAAACTCGCGTTCCCGTTCGCCATAGGCTAAGTCCATGCGGCGCTCCACAATGGGGGTATATGCGGGCAGATAGTGGTCGCCCACACTGCGCATAAAGGCGAAGCTGCGTTCAAAGCCCCAGTCATTCAAATCGTCAAAAAACAGCCCGCCGATACCGCGCGGCTCCTGCCGGTGTTTCAGGTAGAAATAATCATCGCACCATTGTTTGTAGCGTGGGTAGCATTCGGGGCCAAAGGCTTCACAAGCCTGCTTGGCCAGGCTGTGCCAGTGTATGGCATCTTGTTCGAAGCCATAGTAGGGGGTGAGATCAAAGCCGCCGCCAAACCACCAGACGGGTTCGGCGCCCGGCTTTTCGGCCAGGAAAAAACGTACATTGGCATGGGAGGTGGGCACATAGGGATTGTGCGGGTGAATCACCAGGGAAACCCCCATGGCTTCAAAACTGCGGCCCGCCAGTTCAGGACGCGAAGCCGAAGCCGAAGGGGGCAGTTGATCGCCATGCACATGGGAAAAATTGATGCCGGCCTTTTCAAAGCGCTTGCCGTTTTCCAGTACCCGGGAGCGCCCACCGCCACCCTCGGGACGCTGCCATTGATCTTCCTGGAAGGCCCGCCCATCCAGTTGCGCCAGGTCATCGCAGATACGATCCTGTAATTCCAGCAGGTATTGTTTCACTTGTTCAAGATCGGGCTGTGACATGGGGTCTCCGAAAAAGCACAGTACAGGAATGCGGCATCCTCAGCAGGGAGCATCATACCCAGGGATGGTGGCGGATTGCGAGGTGGAAGCGGACACATTCAGGGGGGCACAGGTAGCCTGTCACGGGGGTGGTTCAGCTTCCCCGATGAATTTCGCAGCAGGCGCGATTGCGGCCTTCACGCTTGGCGCGTTGCAATGCATCCTGTGCCCGTTGCAGAAAGCTGTCGGGCGTATCACCGGCCCGGTAACAGGAAACGCCGAGGGATAGCGTGACCTTGCCCACAGAGGCTTCCGTATCGGTGCGGCGTAAACGCTGTACCTCCAGGCTGGCACGGATGGCTTCCGCCAGGCTGAGTCCGCCACTGAGGGCGGTGCAGGGCAGGATAATGGCAAATACCTGCCCCCCGAAGCGGGCGACGAAATCGGTACCCTTGGTGTTGTCGCTGAGGTGTTGGGCGATAAACCGTAATACCTTGTCACCCAACAGGCGGCCATGCTGTTCATTGAAGGCGGTAAATTGATCCACATCGGCAAGAATCAGCGCCAGGTCGCGTCCACTTTCCTGGCTGGAAGCCATGAAGACGGGAAGTTGCTGGTCAAAATCAGCCCGGTTGGCGATTCCGGTGAGGGCATCCCGAGTGGCATCCGGACGGTCACGATCCAGCTCTTTGCGCAGGGATTCCAGTTCATCGTTGGTGGCCTTCAGGCTGGTTTCCAGGCGCTGATTGCTTTCCTGCATGGATTTGGTTTCCGCCAGCAGTTCGGTGACCGCACGGCGTAGGCCTTCACGCCCCGGGTTGACGCTCAGGCGACTGGCATAGTCACGCAACACCTTGTCGTAATGGCTGGTTTGATCACCGGACTCGAGGAGGTTTTTGAGCGTGGTGTTGAGCAGATCATGCACTTCCTCGCGCATTTGCTGGGCGATGCGTTCGCCATCCTGTTCCACATATTGCTCATAGAGTTTTTCACTGAAGTCCTGGTTGATGGCGTCGCGCACATGCAGGGCGCGATCCACTGATTCCTTCAGTTTGGGATTGCGGCCACTGACATAGTCATACCAGACCCGGTAATGGGGTGGGCTGGGTGGAATGCCATGCTTGGTCATGATGGGCAGTGCCAGGCGCACAAATTCTGCTGCCTGTTCTTTGCTGTCCGGGTATTGCTTGGCCAAATTCAGTCTCCTGCGTAGAGGTGTGGCTACGGGTGCCGGTTTTCACTACCCCAATAGACCCCGGGGAGCCTCTCAAAGCCATGTAATAACTGCATCTGCGAGCCTAGCGTGGCAATCCCATGCCTCAAAATCAAGGGCTTGGTGATGGCCGCGCCCGTACGCCCGGGTCAGGACTCTCGTTCCGTGAATCTTCGGCCTGGTATTGCCAGGCCCCTAGGCACCGGGGGAGGGCCGAAGAATCATGCCATTGCGACCATCCCGTATCTGTGTGGGCTGGGCCAGGCGGCCCAGGCTTCCCGGCACGATATACGCCAGTTCATTACCCCACTGGCGGCGCACCCGCAGCGCGGTACGTGCCGGTCTGCCGCCACTACGGTTGGCGCTGGTGGAAACCAGTGGGCCACCCCAGGCCAGGCACAGGGCACGGGCGGCCGGGTGGGCGGTTACCCGTACCGCCAGGCTGTCGTGATCACCCCGTAACCAATAGGGCACGGCGGGGT